>NZ_BAAHXD010000023.1:0-53802 GCF_054657115.1 Methyloparacoccus murrellii
AGCGTCCCGCAGGTGACCGCGGAAGGATCGGGCGGGGCTATCCGGGCTCGCCCGATCCGGAGGGGGAAGTTAAGTGGATAGGGGGATTGGTGACATTGCTGGCGATTCCGGAGTGCCGTGGCGGCTCCTGTTCCTTTCGCCAATTCCTCTATCTACGTGGCTTGACGGTCCTGTCGCTGCTCGCCGGAGGCGAGGAGCGTCCGCCGAGTGTGCCTCAGTCCAGGGCGGTGACTTCTACCTTGCCGATACCGCGGAGGCCGATGGCGCGGGCAGCCGCCTGGGAAAGATCGATCAGGCGGCCGCGCGAAAAGGGCCCACGGTCATTGATCTCGACGACGACGGATTCGTTGTTGGCCAGATTGGTCACCCGCACATGGGAGTTCAGGGGCAGGGACTTGTGCGCCGCGGTCAGCGCATGCCGGCTGAAGCGTTTCCCGGAGGCGGTCTTGTGGCCATCGAAACCGGGACCGTACCAGGAGGCATGGCCCACGGCCTGGTAGGCCATGGTCTCGCCGGAAGCCAGCAAGGTTGTCGCAAACAAGAGCTTTTTGATCATTTTTCACCTCGATCATAGGTTGTCATGAGCCATGGGTTGCATGGTTTCATCACGGGTTGAGCAATCTCGCGCCCACGCGAAACGGTCTTCGGTGGAGGCCGATCCCGTTTGCGGTGTCAGGTGCCAGGATTGCCGGGGAGAATCAGCCTCTCGGCTGACAGGCCAGGAACCCACCGTCGCCGGGCGGCGATTGCCACGTCGGTTTCGCGCTGGGTACCGTTCGGTTCACGGACGCCATGGCCCGTGGATGTTGTTCAGGTAAGTCGCATGGACTGGTTGACAGTGGTTACAGTGTAACCATGATGGTGGGCGACGATCAAGCCCCGGCCGACGGTGCCGCCACTGCCGCCTTGCCGTATGGGCGGCATGCCTCCCCGATACCGCGCCCGGATGGTCAGGATGGGCGTTGTGCCGTTCTAGCCTGGCGATGCGCCGGCGTCGCGTGACCTGAGCTTGCGCATTTCCACCGGAGAAATGCGTCCGCGGGCGGAAACCTTGTCGTAAATCTCGCCGAAGGCCTGCTTGCAATAGGGCAGCTGCTCCCGCAGGTGGTCGTAGGCGCTGTGGTCGAACATGCGGCGGAAATCGGTTTCACTCAGCAGGGTCTTGGCGTAGAGCGCCTGGTAGCCGTGGTGCTCGATGACGAAGCGCTCCAGCAAGGGCAGGGCGGTGCGGCCGTCGAAGCCAGCCTTTTTCGCTGTGCCATAGGCGCCGATGTCCACGTACATTTCGTCGACCTTGCCTCGGGCGTCCCGATACGGGTGGACCAGCCCCAAGTGCCGGGGATTGTCGAAGATTGCCATCGGCGAGAGCCACAGCGGGTAGATGTCGAAGTGCTCGTCGAAGTATTCGATGGACTGTTTCAGCCAGGCCATCGGCATCAGCATGTCCTGTACCACATGATGCTTTTCGCGCAGCCGGCGGGTGGTCTCGGTCTCGGTGTATTTCAGCAGTTCGATGCGCGGCGGCAGCGCCCAGCCCAGCAGCCAGCGGAACAGCGGATGATTGCCGAACGGGATGATCTCCTCCATTGCCCAGAAATAGCTCCGGGTGTGGCGGTGCAGATAATCGCGCAGGGGAACGTACTCGACCACCGGCCGGCCGGCCTTGAGCAGGCTCTCGACATGTTTGTAGAACCAGGGCTGGTACCAGCGGCCGATGCGGTTGACCGGACCCTCCTGCCCCGGCGTGTCGGTCAGCGTCCCGGTCATGATGACGCCGGTATCGCGGCTGTAGACCAGTGCCTCGACGTACTCGTTGGCGTCAACCTTGCGGCATTCGCGGTCGAAGCCCGCACACAGCTCGTCCAGGGTGGTGACCGGCTGGTAGTGGACGCGGACGTATTGCCGCGCCGGAATGATCTTCAGCTCCGCGGCGACCAGGAAACCCAGCGTGCCATGGCTCCAGGGGATCAGATGGAACAGCTCGCTGTTCTCGGTGGCGCTGCAATGCACCCGTTTGCCCTCGGCGGTGACGATGTCGAAGGACTCGCAGATGTACTGGAACAGGCCGTACTTGTGGCTGCTGGTCTCGACGCCGAAGCCCATGATCAGTCCGCCGACGGTGAGGTCATCCAGCTCCGGCACCACCGGCAGGATCCAGCCCTGGGCGATCAGGGTGCGCGAGACCTGTCCCATGCTGGCCAGCGGCTCGACCCGGACGGTCCCCTTTTCGGTATTGATCTCTAGGACATCGTAGAGGCCGATGCGGATGTTGCGCCGCGACAGTTTGTACTTCGGCACCATCTCGCTCATGGCCTGCCAGCCCGAGCGGGCGGTGCAGAGCTGTTCCCTGGCGCCGGCCTGCTGCCAGTCCTCGATCTGCCGGATCACGTCCCGAACCCGCTGCTCGTGCCGGCTCGGGGCCGAACGCAGGCGAAACAGGATATGGTTGCGCAGGTAGACGTAGCTGCTGTAGAGGCAGGAGATCGGCAACAGCACCAGGGTGGCGAACAGCCCGCGGTGGTGGGTCAGGATGTACTCGAACAGTTGGCCGGCCGGCTGCTTGTCTTGGCTCATGGAAACCCGTGCTTGGTGGCATTGTCGGCGGTTGCGCAGATTTCGACATGGTACCATTGACGGCTTATGCGAGACTGCGTCAAATATCGATGGGCCACGGCAAGATACTGCTGACGGGGGCGACCGGCCATCTCGGGGCCAACCTGCTCAGGCGTCTGCTCGCCGACGGCGAGGAGGTCAGGGTTCTGGTGCGCCCCGGGCGCGACAACGGTGCCCTGGCTGGGCTCGATGTGGAGCGGGTCGAGGGCGATCTGCGCGATCGGGGCTCGGTGTTCCAGGCCATGCGTGGTTGCGACCGTATCCACCATTGTGCCGCCCTGGTCTCGACCATCCACGGCAATGCCGCGCACCGGCGCGAGGTGTTCGATACCAATGTCCTGGGCACTCGCCATGTGCTGGATGCCGCGCTCGAGCTGGGTGTCGACAAGGTTGTCGTCTCGGGTTCTCTGAGCGCCACCGGCTACGAGGGGGATCGGCCCAGTCACGAGGCGATGCCGTTCTATCCCTTCGATCGGCATCTGCCCTACGGTTTCACCAAGCATCTGGTGGAGCACCATTGCCTGCAGGCGCATGCCGATGGACTGAACGTGGTGGTGGCCACCTCCTGCGCCATCGTCGGTCCCCATGATTACGTCCCCTCGCGTATCGGACAGGTGCTGGTCGACTACGCTCACGGTCGCCTGCGAGCCTATATTCCGGGCGGATTCGAGTTCGTCTCCGCGCGCGACATGGCCGAGGGGCATGTGCTGGCCATGCAGGCAGGGCGTTCGGGACAGAAATACATCTTCAGCACGGCCTATTCCAGCGTCGATGACCTGCTGGGGCTGTTCGGCGAGGTCACGGGCAAGCCCAAACCCCGCCTGCGCCTGCCGCCGCCGGTCATGGCCGCCATGGCCGAAGTCGCCGACAGGACCTGGTTCCGGGTTTTCCCCAATCGTCCGCGCCGCTTCACGCCGGCGGCGGTGCGCCTGCTGCGCATGCGGCGCCGTGCCGACCACGGCAAGGCGCGCGAGGAACTGGGATTCCGTCCCACCTCGTTGCGCGATGCCGTGCGGGACGCCTACGAGGATTTCGTGCGCCGGGGCTTCATTCGGCCTCGCTGACCGGGGCGCCGCACGTCCCGCGCTGTCCATCACCCAAGCCATGGAGACCATCGCCCATGCGGAATGCCCTGCACCCGACCCGAGAGACCTTGCCGCCGCCCACCTTTGAGGACGCCCGCAATACCCGCCAGAAGGCCCGCGCCTCGGGTCTCGATCCCGAGCGCTGGTATGCGGTCGAATACGATCAGGCCATCAAGAAGGGCGAGGTCAGGGAAATCGTCTTCTGGAACCTCTCCATCGCCGTATTCCGGGGCGAGGACGGGGTCCTGGGCGCGGTACAGAACCGCTGTCCGCATCGGCACCTCAAGCTCAGTCATGGCGCCGTCGACAAGTGCCAGCTGCGCTGCGCCTACCATGGCTGGTCCTTCGACCGTGACGGCTGGCTGACCGACTATTCTCACGACAGCTTCGGCAAGTCGCTGATCAAGCATCAGCTGCGCACCTACCCCATCCAGGTGCTGTATGGCCTGATCTGGATCTTCCCGGGCGATGCGGAGCAGGCGGAAACCCTCCGGCCGCCACAGATTCCCGAGCTGCTGCGTGACGATCCCTGGGCCGGTTTCACCGTCGACTACACCTGGAAGACCCATCATTCCATGGTGATCGACAATATCTGCGACTTCGCCCATGCCTTCCTGCACCGGAAGTACCAGCCCTTCGTCGACGCCAAGCTGACCCATTACGAGGCCGATGACGACCGGGTCTATCTGACCTACGACACCTACATGGCCGAGGGCAAGTTCTCCAAGTATTTCGTCAACCGTCAGCGCGTCAACACGCGGTCCATCGAAATCTGCTACGAGTACCCCTACCAGTGGTCGAACACCGGTGACAGCATCAAGCATTACTGCTTCCTGCTGCCTATCGACGAGCGCACCACCCGGGTGTTCTTCGTGTTCTATTTCGACAGCGTGAAGATCCCGCTGATCGCCATGAACGCGCCCAAGTGGCTGACCCAGATGGTGCTCAATGCCTCGGTGCCGCTGCTGTTCAAGCCCTTGCTGGCCGAGGACGGGGTGGCGCTGGAGGCGGAGCAGATCGGTTACGATGCTCATTGGGATGCCCCGCCGATCGAGCTCAACCCCGTGGTGCCGCTGTTGCAGAAGCTGACCGTGCAGAAGTGGCAGGATTTCCTGGACCGCTCCGGGCCTGTCCGGGTCGCCCGCCGCCAGGCGGGCTAGGGGGTACGCGCGCCGGATGGAGGGCTGTCCGGCGCCGGGGTTTTTGCCGTCAGTCCGGTTGCTGCCCCGCCGGCTGCGATGCCAGGCCGGCCTGGCTCAGGATCTCGTCGAGCAGCCGCGGGAAGCTCTGCAGGCCGTGGTCGCCACCCTCGATGACGGTCTGGCGGGCACCCGCATAGCGTGACACCGCCTCGCGGTAGTCGAGCACCTCATCGCCCGTCTCCACGATCAGCCAGAACCGTGACGGCTGCCGTAGCGTCGGCACAGCCAGCGCCTTAAGTTCCTCGATGTGGCGCCCGGTGAACGCGAAGGTCTCGCCCGTGTAGAGATTGGTGTGGGTGCCGATCCAGGGTTGCAGCGTCCTGTCGGCATAGGTGGCGGGGTTGATCAGGATGGCCCGCAGGTCGTGTTTCTCGGCCAGGTAGGTGGCGTAGTAGCCGCCCAGCGAGCTGCCGATGAGCACGGGTTTGCCATCCTGGGCGGCAATGGCGGCCTCGACCTGGTCGATGGCCTGACGTGGGCTGACCGCCAGCTGCTCGCACCAGAGCCGATCGCCGAGCCCCTGCTGCTGCAGGCGGGTGTGCAATAGCCGAGCCTTGGTCGAAGTCGGTGCCGAACGGAAGCCGTGCAGGTAGATGATCATCGGGTGAGGTGCTGGTGGGTGGCCGGCGATGCGAGGGCGCCGCCCCCGCGATTGCTCGGCGGGCAGCAAGGCGTTAGGCTTTGCCATAATCTGTATCTGGGTCGTAAGGATATCAACCGGAGGCAATCCCGATGAAAGGCGATAAAAAAGTCATCAAGCATCTCAACAAGGTCCTGTCGAATGAGCTGACCGCGATCAACCAGTACTTTCTGCATGCCCGCATGTTCAAGAACTGGGGGTTGAGCAAGCTGAACGAGAAGGAGTACCACGAGTCCATCGACGAGATGAAGCATGCCGACCGGGTGATCGAGCGCATCCTCTTTCTGGAGGGGTTGCCGAACCTGCAGGATCTGGGGAAGCTCAAGATCGGCGAGCATACCAAGGAGATGCTGGAATGCGATCTCGCCTTGGAGCATGAGGCGCTTCCCGAACTGAAGGAGGCGATCGCCTACTGTGAACAGATCGGCGATTTCGTCAGTCGCGACCTGTTCCAGTCGATACTGGAAAGCGAGGAGGAACATATCGACTGGATCGAGACCCAGCTCGATCTCATCGCCCGGATCGGCGAACAGAACTATCAGCAGTCGATGATGTGATTGCGGGGGCGATGCGGAGCCGTTCTCTCGTCTCCGCCATTCGCGACGCCTGCCGGATCGGCCGATCCGGCAGGCGTTCTGTTACGCGGCCGTCAGCAGATGGCGGTCATGATGCCGGGTTTCGTCGACGCACTCGCTGATCAGCTGTCGGGCTTCCGGTGCGCACTTGCCACACTGGTCGCAGGCGCCCAGTTCGCGGCGCAGGCCACGTAGATTGCGTACCCCCTTATCGCGCACGCACTTCCTGATCTGGCTGTCGGTCACGCTTTTGCAAATGCAGACGTACATGGCTTGTTCATCCGGTGGAGTCGGATGACATCCTAGAGCAAACAAGAACGGTTATCAATAGGCGCCGATGTCATTCCCTCTGCCGTGGTAACCGATTCCAGTCACGCCTACAGCTGCGCCTGGAGATAGTTGTCCAGTCCGATCTTGCCGATCAGTCCCAGCTGGGTTTCCAGCCAGCGGGCATGATCCTCCTCCGTGTCCCTGAGCAATTCCAGCAGCAGGTCGCGGGTCGGGTAGTCCCGGACCTTTTCGCACAGGGCGATGGCCTCCCGCAGCTCGGCAATCACCCGGTACTCGAGGCTCAGGTCGTTACCGAGGATTTCCGGCACATCGCGCCCGATGTGCAGCGGTTGCCGCTGATCCAGGCTGGGGATCTCGCCGAAAAACAGGATGCGGCGTACCAGCGCGTCGGCATGTCCCTGTTCCTCCTGCATTTCATGGGCGAGATGTTCATGGAGCCGGGTCAGGCCCCATTCCCGGCACAGCCGGCCATGGAGGAAATACTGGTCGATGGCGGTCAGCTCGCCGGCCAGCAGATGATTGAGCGTGGTGATGACATCGGGATGGCCTTGCATTGCGGTATCTCCTGTAAAGAGGGGCTGCGGCCTGGGTGACAGGCGCCCGGTAGAAGCGGTAATCTGCCAGTGAAGTGCGTATACTAACTCGCTTTGAAAAGCCAGCAGCGACTGGCGCGCCGTTTCTTCCTCAATCCCCCCGTTGCCATGACCGAAATCCAGTACGAGTTGCGCGAGAAGGATTTGCTCGCGTTCAACGATCATCAGCTGAAAAGTGCCGAAAAGCTGCAAAAGACCCTGCGCCGGCATCAGGCGACCATACCCGGCCTCATGATCCTGATCGCCATGGTCGTGTGGTTTTATTACCAGGATACGCTGACGGCCGCCTGGATCGGCGTTGCCGCGGTGGTTTGGGGGCTGGCGGCGCCGTTCTACATTCGCTGGAGCACGCGGCGCAAGATTGCCCGCCTGTACACGGACGAGGACAAGACCCGCATCCTTGGCGACTACACGCTGCGGATCGAGCCCAAGGAACTGGTGGAGCAGAGCAAGGAAGGCGAATCGCGCATACGCTGGGACGACATCCTGCGCATCGAGGCGATCAAGAATTATGCCTTCATCTTCGTCTCGCTGGATTCGGCGCTGATCATCCCCCGGGCTACCGTCAAGCAGGGTGACATCGTCGAGTTCTTCAAGGAAGCCGAAAAGCGCATTGAAAAGGCGTCCTGATCCCGGCTCCGGCCAGTGCCAGACTTCGCGGATTCCAGCATGATCAATGCCCGCTCGCTGACCCTGCGCCGCGGCACCAAGGTTCTGTTCGAGAATGCCAGCTTCACCCTCAACCGGGGTGACCGGATCGGCATCACCGGCGCCAATGGTGCCGGGAAATCGAGCCTGTTCGAACTCATGCTCGGGCATCTGCAGCCCGAGGCCGGCGATCTGAGTCTGCCGCCCGGCCTGGAAATCGCCCATGTCGCCCAGGAAACCCCGGCGGTCGAGGATACGGCGCTGGATTACGTGCTGGAGGGCGATCGCGAGCTCAGGTCGATCCAGCACCAAATCAGCGAAGCCGAGTTGGCCGGTGATGGTCTCGGACTGGCGCAACTCCACGTCCGCTTCGAGCAGATTGGCGGCTACGACGCGCAGGCCCGCGCGGCGCGCCTGCTCCGTGGACTGGGTTTCGCGCCGGGGCAGGAGACCTGGCGGGTATCGCAGTTCTCCGGCGGCTGGCGGGTACGTCTCAATGTCGCCCAGGCGCTCATGTGCCGGTCCGACATCCTGCTGCTGGACGAACCCACCAACCATCTCGACCTGGATGCCGTGATCTGGCTGCAGGACTGGCTGGCCGGCTATCCCGGCACGCTGTTGCTAGTGTCCCACGACCGCGACTTTCTGGACGATCTCGCCACCCACATCCTGCACATCGAGCAGGGCCGGGTCAGCCTGCACACCGGCAATTACAGCGCCTTCGAAACGCGCCGGGCGGAGATGCTGGCGCAACAGCAGGCGGCCTACCAGCGGCAGCAGCGGGAACTGCAACGCGTCCAGGGCTTCGTCGACCGCTTCCGTGCCCAGGCCACCAAGGCCCGGCAGGTACAGAGCCGCATCAAGGCCCTGGACCGCATGCGCCTCATCGCGCTGGCGCAGGCGGATTCGGCGCTGGAATTCCGCTTCGAGCGCCCGGAACGGTCGCCCTCGCCGCTGCTCAAGCTGGAGGCGGCCGCGGCCGGTTACGGGGCGCAGGTCATCCTCGACGGTGTGGGTCTGACCATCAACCCCGGCGACCGGATCGGCCTCCTGGGCCCCAATGGCGCGGGCAAGTCCACCCTGATGAAGGTCCTGGCCGGCGAGTTGTCGATCCAGGCCGGCGAACGCCTGCCGGCACAGGATCTCCGGATCGGCTATTTCGCCCAGCACCAGCTGGAGCAGTTGCGCCCGGAGGAAAGTCCCCTGTGGCATCTGCAGCGCCTCGATGGCCGGGCGGGCGAAAAGGAGCTGCGCAATTACCTCGGCTGTTTCGGCTTTCGCGGCGAGCAGGCGCTCGCTCCCATCGGCCCCTTTTCGGGTGGCGAGAAGTCCCGGCTGGTTCTGGCCTTGCTGGTGTACCAGCGGCCCAATCTCCTGCTGCTCGATGAGCCGACCAATCACCTCGATCTGCAGACCAGGGACGCGCTGAGCCTGGCCTTGCAGGATTACGAGGGTGCCCTGGTGGTGGTCTCGCACGACCGCTACCTGCTGCGAACGGTTGCCGATGATCTCTGGCTGATTGCCGATGGCCGGGCGAGCCCCTTCGACGGCGATCTCGACGACTATCGCCGCTGGCTGGGCGAGCATCGCCTGTCCCTGGCCGGGAGATCGCAGCCGGCTGATGCGTCCTCGCCCAGGCCGCAGCGGCGCCAGGCCGCCGACCGGCGGCGGGCGCTCAGACCGCTGATGAGCGCGGTCGAGAAGGCCGAACAGGCCATGAACCACTGGCTGGTCCAGCGTCAGGCGATCGAGGAAAAGCTCGCCGATCCCGGGCTGTATCTGTCTTCGGCCAGGGACAGCCTGCAATCGCTGCTGGCCGAGCGGACCCGCATCGAGGCCGCCATCGCCGAAACCGAGCACCGCTGGCTGGTCGCCGCGGAAGCGCTGGAAGCCGCCACGGACGAATAGCCCTCTGCCATCGCGTTCGCCAATGCCCCTGATCAAGCTGTTCCTGGATATCTGCCGGTTTCGCCTTGGCCCCCAGGACGTGCCCCGGTCGGGTTTCCTGCTGGGTCTGGTGCTGGCCCTGAATGCCCTGGCCAGCCTGTTGCTGGGGCTGCTGGAGGTCGACATGGCGACGGCAGGGTTGCAGACTCTGGTGGCGCTGGCCCTGTTGACGGCGTTCATCTTCGCCAGTCTGCGCCTCTCGCGCCATCCCGGCCGGTTCCAGCAGACGCTGACGGCGGCGCTGGGCTGCGATGCGCTCATCACGGCGCTCGCGCTTCCGCTGTTGGCCGCCGGTCTGCTGCTGCCGTCGGTGCAGGTGACCGTCAGCCTGATGCTGCTGGCCACCATGCTGTGGGAAATCGCCGTGATCGGGCATATCCTGCGGCATGCCCTGGACCTGCCCTATCTGGCCGGACTGGTGGCGTCGCTGGTCTATACCATGCTGAGCCTGAAAGTCATGGCAACCGTTTTCCCCGCGCTGCATTAACACTGGAGGATGCGATGACCTACGCAACCATTCTGCTGGCCCATGACTTCTCGGCCGGCGGCGGCAAGGCACTGGAGCGGGCGGCGGCGCTGGCCGGAACGTTCGGCGCCCAGCTGCACCTGCTGCACATCGTCGAATATCTGCCACCGGTCGATACCTCGTTCGGCGCCGTCTCGCCATTCGAGGTTGATCTCACCGACCAGATGATCGCCTCGGCCAGGAAGCGCGTGCACGCCTTGGCGGGCGAGCAGGGCATCGTCGTCGAGCATTGCTGGGTCGAGGTTGGCAGCCCGAAGCTGGAGATCATCCGCATCGCCAGGGAAATCGGCGCCGACCTCATCGTCCTCGGCACCCATGGGCGGCATGGGCTGGGGCTGCTGCTGGGTTCCACCGCCGCGAGCGTGGTCAACCACGCCCCGTGCGACGTACTGGCGGTACGCCTGCGGGACGCGGATTGACCCCGGCCCCGGCGAGCATCCGCTAGCGCTTCTCGCGAAAGCGGATGCCGAGCGAGTTCAGCTTGCGGTAGAGATGGGTGCGTTCCAGCCCGATGGCGGCCGAGAGCCGCGCGACGCTGCCGGCGTACTTGTCGAGGTGAAATTCGAGGTAGGCCTTCTCGAAACGCTCCCGGGCCTCCTTCAACGGCAGGTTGTAGAAATCGGGTAACGGCTGTCGCCCGCCGGCGGATTCGACCACCGGTTCACCGACCGCCAGCTTGACCTCTTCCAGTTCCACCTCCTCGCCATTGCCGAGGATCAGCAGGCGCTGAACCAGATTCTTGAGTTCCCGGATGTTGCCGTGCCAGGGATAGTTGCGGAGAAAGTTCTGCGCCGCCACCGGGAACTTGCGGAACGGCAGTTTCTCGCGACTGACGAAATAGTCGACGTAGAACTTGAGCAGGTCGGGTATGTCCTCGCTGTGCTCCTTCAGCGACGGCACCTTGAGCGAGACCACGTTCAGCAGGTAGTAGAGCTCGGCCCGGAAACGGCCGCTGCGGACTTCCTCTTCCAGCGATTTGCAGGTGGAGGCGATGATGCGGACATCGACGTGCAGCAGCTCGGTCCCACCGACCCGGGAAAAGGAGTTGGATTCCAGTGCGCTCATCAGCCGCACCTGGGTTTCCGGCTCCATGTGTGCCACCTCGTCGAGAAACAGCGTGCCCCCGTGGGCCTGCTCCAGCAGCCCATGCTGGATCGTCTCGCCATCGACGCGGCCGAAGAATTCCACTGCCGAGTTGCTGCTGGCGATGGTGCCGACGCCGACATCGATGAAGGGGCCCTCGCGCCGGGAGCTGTTGGCGTGCAGGTAACGGGCCAGGGTTTCCTTGCCGGAGCCCGGCTCGCCGATCAGCAGTACCCGGGCGTCGTGCTGGGCCAGCCGCCTGATCTGCTCGCGCAGGCGCTCCATCACCAGGCTTTTGCCGATCGGCTCCACCGGTACGTCCATGCGCCGCTTGAGTCCCAGGTTTTCGCGTTTCAGTTGCGCGGTTTCCAGCGCCCGCTCGACGGTGACCAGTAGCTTGGCCATCGACAGCGGCTTCTCCAGGAAGTCGTAGGCGCCGAGGCGGGTGGCCTCGACCGCCGTTTCGACGGTCGCATGACCCGACATCATCACCACCGGGCACAGGTCGTCCTCGCGCAGCCAGTCCTTCAGCAGGCTGATGCCGTCCTCGTCGGGCATCCAGATATCCAGCAGGATCAGGTCGGGGTGGTGCTCCAGACGCAAGGTGCGGGCCGTGCCGGCGTTCTCGGCCGCGTGGATGATGTAGCCCTCGTCCTCCAGGATGTCCTGCAACAGCTGGCGGATATCCGGTTCGTCATCGACCACCAGGATGGTTTTTTGATTCATGCGCTGTGTTCACCTTTGGCCTGGAGTGGCGCCACCGGCAGTTTGATGAGGAAGCGGGCACCGTCCGAATAAGTCATGTCCAGGCGGATCTGGCCGCCCAGCTCCTCGATGATCCGCTTGACGATGGCCAGTCCGAGACCGGTTCCCTTGGTTTTCGTCGTCACGTAAGGCTCGAAGATACGCTCCGCCCGGTCGACCGGGATGCCGGGACCGTTGTCGCTGACCGAAATTTCGACGTGGGCATCGACGGCGCGAGTCGCAATTCTCATTTTACCTGATTGTCCCTGGGGCATTGCTTCCTGAGCATTCTTGATCAGGTTGTGCATGACCTGCCGCAGCTTTACGGGATCGGCCTGGACAACGGGCAGGTCCCCGGCCAGCGTCAGTTCGAAGCCGATGCCGGAAGCCGAGGGATACAGCCCGGTGACCTCCTCGATCAGGGTGTTCAGCGCCACCGGGCGCAACTGGGCATGGCCGGGCTTGGCGTACTCGGCGAAGGCGTTGACCATGCTCTTCATGGCTTCCACCTGCTGGACAATGGTTTTCGTCGATTTTTCCAGCACTTCGAGCTCGCCATCGCGCAGGGTCTTGGCCAGCTTGTGCCGCAGCCGTTCGGCCGAGAGCTGGATCGGCGTCAGCGGATTCTTGATCTCGTGCGCCAGGCGCCGCGCCACCTCGCTCCAGGCGTTGCTGCGCTGCGCTTGGATCAGGGTGGTGACATCATCGATGACCAGAACCGTGCCGACGGTTTCACCGGCCGGGCCGAGCAGGGGCGTGCCCCGACACAGCAGTTCCTGGTGACCATCGGGGCCGATCAGGCTGATCTCCTCGCGCCAGCCCCGCTCGCCGCCAGCGTTCAGGTGCGGCGCCAGCTTTTCCATCAGCGGCAGAAGATGCGGGTGGGCGCCGCCGAGCACCTCCAGCGGCCAGCCGAGATACTGGTGGAATTCCGCGTGCAGCACGCTGTTGGCCGCCTGGTTGGCGGTCTGCAGATGTTGCCGGGCGTCCAGCCCGATGACCGCCGACGACAGGTTGGCCAGCACCGTCTCCAGATAGGCGTGCTGCCGCTCGACTTCGCGCTGGGAACGCTGGGCCTCGTCCCGGGCCTGGGCGATCTTGTCGGTCATGGCATTGAAGGATTCGACCAGAAAGCCCAGTTCGTCCCGGTGCCGGACCGGCAGGCGCATTTCGTAGTCGCCCTCCGCCAGCGCGCGGGTGCCGACGGCCAGCAGGCGGACCGGCTCGATGATCCGGCGGATGCTGAGAAAGGCCGCCCAGATGGCCGCCAGCAGGCTGAGCAGCAGCACCAGCGACAAGGTCAGGCCGAAGGTCAGCTTCAGCGAGTTGCGCAGGAAGGTCAGTTCCTTGTAATGGAGATACGCCGATTCGACCGTGTCGGTGAGCGCCGCCAGGCGCAGCGGTACCGGATAGATGGCCTGCAGGAAAATGGCGTCCTCACCAATCAGCGAGACCACGGCACGTATCTGCATGCCCTCCGGCTGTGCCGGTTCCAGGCCGACATAGGGCTTGCCCTGCCGGACCTGGACCATGATGCCGATCTCCGGCAGGTCGGGCAGGATACTGTCGGTCTGCGCGCCGCTGACCGCGATCACCTGGCCCTGGCGGGTAAAGAGCGTCAGTTCGGCATCCTCGCTTTCGTTGAGTTCGCTCAGCCGCACCGACAGCAGCGAGATGGGCGAGGTGGCAAGCTGCTCGGCGGTCCGCTCGGTCTGGGTGAGCAGGCTGCGCATGCGCTCGTCCAGGGCGTTGCGGCCGAGTTGCAGGGCATCTTCCATGGCATGGTCGATACGCACGTCGAACCAGCTGTCTATGCTGCGGTCGAGGAACTGCATCGAGTAGTAGAAGACGATCGACACCGGTGCCAGGGTCAGCATGCTGAACAGGAATATCATCCGCGACGTCAGGTGCGAGCCGGCCTCGCGCTTGCGCAGCTGGCGCACCAGCCAGACGGCGTTGACGACCACCAGTCCCAGCAGCAGCAGCGAGGCCAGCGCGTTGATCAGCACCAGTCCCGAGTACAGTTCGCTCAGGCGGGAAGCGTCCTGCGTCGCCGAGCTCATCAGGTGCAGGGACGCCACGATCGCCACGAACAGGGCGATGATGGAGACGGTCAGGGGCGGTTTCAGGGTTCCAGCGGCCATTCGAACGGGGGGCTGTCGAGCTGCCAGTTCGGTGCCAGATAGGCAACCACCCGCAACGGCAGCGGCAGTGATTCCACATCCAGCCGCAGTTGCAGGCAGGCACGGTAGCGCTGCCGGGGCTCCAGCCGGTAGTCGGCGCCGATCTGCCAGCCGCGGAGCCGGCTGAGCGTTTCCAGCATGGCGGCGAGGCCGGCGAAGTTCTGTACCGCGCCGCTGACCTGGTCGGCAATCTGGTAAGACTTGGCCAGGGGGTGATAGCGCAGCTCGATGCGCCGTTCCTCCTCGGCAATGGTTTCGGCGAACCAGAACGGACGCTCCCGACGGATGGCGAACTGTACCAGCAGCGTCAGCGGCACGCCGTTTTCCAGTGCCTCCAGCATGGCGGGCTTGAATCGGTAACTCACGTCCGCGCTGATGCTGCTGGTGTCGTTGCGCCGGCTTAGGCTGGCGCTCTGGATGAAGATGCCGTAGGGCTCCTCTGCCATGGCCACCGGCAGCGCCAGCATCGCGGCCAGAGCCAGCAGCAGGACTTTCAGCGGCATGGGGTGTCCGGTGTCTTGCTCAGCCGGGCATAGTAGAAGCCGTCCATGCCCTCGCTCGCCGTCAATATCTGCCGCCCGTGGTGGACCGCCACGCCCCAGTCGGCCGTGATCGGCTGTTCCCGCGCCGCGGGATGGTCCCGAAGGAAGCGGGCGATGGTCTGTTCGTTTTCCTGTCGCAGGACCGAACAGGTGGCATAGACAAGTTCCCCGTCCGCCGCCAGCATCTGCCAGGCCGCTGCGAGGATGCGCTGCTGCTGGCGGGCGAGTTCGTCGATGTCGGCTGCCTGGCGGAGAATCTTGATGTCGGGATGGCGGCGGATGACGCCGGTGGCCGAGCAGGGGGCGTCGACCAGGATGCGGTCGAATGGCCGTCCGTCCCACCATGCCTCGGGCCGGGCGGCATCGGCGGCGATCAGTCGGGCGTCGAGTCCGCAGCGGTGCAGATTGTCCCGGATCCGCTGCAGACGCTCGGGCGCGATATCCACGGCCACCAGCTCCGCGAGGTCGGGGCAGGTTTCCAGCATGTGAACGGTCTTGCCGCCGGGAGCGGCGCAGACATCCAGCACGCGCTGGCCGGCGCGCAGGTTCATCAGGCCGGCCGCAAGCTGCGCGGCACCATCCTGCACCGATACCAGGCCCTGGTCGAAGCCGGGGATGGCGTCGACCGGCAATGGCTGCTCCAGCGTCAGCGCCGAGCTGCAGTAACCGGCCGCGCGAGCCGGAATGCCTTGCCGGGTCAGTTGTTCCAGGTAGTCGTCCCGCGCAATCCGCAGGCGATTGACGCGCAGGGTCAAGGGCGCCGGTTCGTTGTTGTGCTGCAACAGGTCGGCGCAGGTCTCGGGCCAGTCCCGTTGCAGCCACTCGACCAGCCAGGCCGGGTGGGCCGTGGCCGCGGCAAGGTCTGTCGCGGCCAGTTCCTCGAGCCTGGCCTGTTCGCGCTGGTAACTGCGCAGGATGCCGTTCAGCAGGGGCCTGGCCCAGGGACTCGCCGCCGCCACCGTCTCGCCGACGGCCGCATGCGGCTTGACGCGCATGTCCCGCAGCTGGAACAGGCCCAGCAGAGCCAGGGTACGCACCCGGGCATCCTTGATCGGCTTGCGGGTCAGCAGTGCCAGGATCTTCGTCAGCCGGAAATAGCCGCGCAGCACGCCATAACCGAGCGCCTGCACAAAGGCGCGATCATTGGCGTTCGGTATCAGGGCGAGGGTCGATTCCAGGCGTGCCGTGAGGGATTGGCCGCCCTCGATGACATCGACGAGGAGATCGGCGGCGAGTCCCCGGGTGTTCAAGGACATGGGCCCAGTCGCAGATCGGAGCGGGGGTTTGCATTGAGGAAGTCCCGGGCGCTGATGCGTTTGCCGCCCGGCAGCTGGATTTCCAGCAGTTGCAGGGTACCCTGGCCGGTGGCGACTTCGAGTCGGTCGGCCACGATCGCCAGCATGCCGGGCGCTCCCCGGGACGCCTGATCGATGGCCCGGGCGCGCCAGATGCGCAGCGTCTGGCCGTCGTAGCGGGTTTCGGCCACGGGCCAGGGGTTGAAGGCACGGATCTGCCGCGCCAGTTCCTGCGCGGGGCGGGACCAGTCGAGGCAGGCCTCTTCCTTGCTGATCTTGGCGGCATAGGTCACCTGCGTCTCGTCCTGGAGCACCGCCGCAGCGGCACCCGACGCGATGAGCGGCAGGGCTTCCATCAGCGCCTCGGCGCCCAGCAGGGCCAGGCGGTCATGCAGTTCCCCGGCGGTTTCGTCCGTGCCGATGGGCGTAGCCTTCCTGAGCAGCATGGGGCCCGCGTCCAGGCGCGGCTCGATGGTCATGATGGTTACGCCGGTCTCCGGATCGCCGGCCTCGACGGCGCGCTGGATGGGCGCCGCGCCGCGCCAGCGCGGCAACAGCGAGGCATGGATGTTGACGCAGCCGAGGTGGGGCAGGTCGATGACGGCCTTGGGCAGCAGCAGGCCATAGGCCACCACGACCATGAGGTCCGGCGCCAGGCGGGCCAGCTCGTCCTGGGCCGCCGGATCCTTCAGCGTTTCCGGCTGGAACACCGCCAGGTTGGCGGCCTGCGCGACCGCTTTGACGGGGCTGGGGGTCAGCCTGCGACCACGCCCTGCCGGACGGTCCGGCTGGGTGTAGACGCCGCACAGGGTATGCCCGGAGGCGATGAGGGCCTTGAGGGGAGGGGCCGCGAATTCCGGGGTGCCGGCAAACAGTATCCTCACGCCACACCACGCAAGCGTGGCGACTCGTGCCCGGCCTCGCGCTGTCGCTGCTCCTTCTTGACCTTCTTGCGCGCCAGCTGGCGCTTGAGGGGCGAGAGGTAGTCGACGAACAGTTTGCCGTCGAGGTGATCCATTTCATGCTGGATGCAGACGGCCAGCAGACCATCGGCCTCCAGCTCGAAGGGCTGGCCATCCCGGTCCAGGGCCTTGACCCGTATTTTCTCGGCCCGCTTGACCTTTTCGAAGACACCGGGCACCGAAAGGCAACCCTCGTCGGATTCCTCCTCGCCCGTCTTCATGATCAGTTCCGGGTTGATGAAGGCTTGCGGGCTGTTCTTTTCCTCGGAGATGTCCAGCACCAGGATGCGCTGCTGCACGTTGACCTGGGTGGCGGCGAGGCCGATGCCGGGCGCGGCGTACATGGTCTCGAACATGTCGTCGATCAGCCGTCGGGTGCCGGCATCGACGATTTCGACGGGTTCGGCCTTTTTCCGCAGACGCTCGTCCGGAAACTCGAGTATGGTTAGGATAGCCATGGCATGGGATCTGTTCAGGTATCTGAATTTAGCGAGGGATTCTAACGAATCCCCCACTTCTTTGTATCGATCGGGTTGAGAGACCGCTGTCATCGGCAAGTTCCGGTCGGGCCAGCAGCACGGGAGGTAGGACAGTTGCGGAGGAGAACGGTGCAATCGTGCCTTGAGGGCTTTGCCTGCCGTTTTGGCTTGGCCGCCTGGCTGCTGGCCGTGTCCAGCGCTGGCGCGGTCGAATGGAATCCCGAACGCCCGGAGGCCTACCGCGTGGTCGAGGGCGATACCCTGTGGAGCATCGCCGGGCGCTTCCTGCAGCGGCCCTGGGACTGGCCGCAGGTCTGGCGGGGCAATCCCGGCATCGAGCGTCCGGACCGCATCTATCCGGGCGACCTGATTGTCGTCGAGGGCCGTGGCGGAGCGCCCCATCTGCACCTGCAGGGGGTGGCCAGCGAACGTCTCAGTCCGCATGTCCGTGTCACGCCGCTGGCGAATCCGGTGCCGGTGATACCGCTCGATGCCATTCGCCCATTCCTGAGCCGGCCGCAGGTCATCGAGGCGGAGGCCCTGGACAGCCTGCCCTATGTCGTCGATCTGGCCGAGGAGCATGTGATCGGCGGGCCCGGTGACCGCTTCTATGTGCGCGCCATTCCCCAGCCCCGGCCGGTCGACTACACCGTGTTGCGGCCGGGGGAGGCCTATCGCGAGGGTACGACGGGGGCCATTCTGGGGCATGAGGCGATCTACGTGGCCGATGCCGTCCTGGAGCAGGCCGGCGATCCTGCAACCTTGATGGTCAAGCGGGCGCAACGGGAGGCGCGCATCGGCGACCGGCTCCTGCCGACCCAGCCGCTCGAGATCGGTACCGGCTTCCACCCGCATGCGGCCCGCGCCGGGCTCCGGGGCCATATCATCAGCGTGCTGGACGGAGTCAGCCAGATCGGCCAGTTCTCGGTGGTGGCTATCGACCGGGGCCAGGCGGACCGGGTGCAGGTCGGCGATGTGTTCGAAATCTGGCAGAAGGGCGAAGCGCTGCGGGACACGATCAGGCCGCAGTTCGGCGAGAAACTGGTGGGCCCCGAGCAAAAGGCCGGCGTCCTCATGGCCTTCCTGATCTACCGCCGGGTCAGTTTTGCCCTGGTCATGCAGGCCGAGCGTTTCCTGCACGTGATGGACAGCATCCGGGCGCCCTGATGGTGGCCGTCACCGATGTCGATGCCGACGCGCTGCGTTTCTGGCTGGCCCTGCACCGGGCGCCGCTCATCGGTAACCGACGCTTTCACCGCCTGCTGGCGCATTTCGGCACACCCCGGGCGGTCTTCGCGGCGGGGCGGCCGGTCTGGGAAGCGCTGAACCTTCCCGCCCGTTCCATCGATTATCTGGCGAAGCCTGACTGGGCGCGGGTCGATGCCGACCTGGCCTGGCTGGCGGCCGGGGCCGATCGGCGGCTGCTCACCCTGGCGCATCCCGAGTATCCCACCCGGCTGCGGGAAGTCGATGATCCCCCGGCGCTCCTGTTCGTGACCGGGCAGGCGGCGGCGCTGGCCGGGCCATTGGTGGCCGTCGTCGGCAGCCGCAGTCCCACGCCTGCCGGCCTCAAGGCGGCCCGCGAGCTTTCCCAGGCGCTGGCGGCGGCGGGGATCGGCGTGGTCAGTGGCCTTGCCGTCGGTATCGATGCGGCGGCCCATCAGGGCGCCCTGGCCGGCGGTGGCGTCACGCTGGCCGTTGCCGGCACCGGCCCCGATCAGGTCTACCCGCGCTACCACGCAAAGCTGGCCGCCGAGATCGTGGTCGGCGGCGGTGCCCTCGTCAGTGAATATCCGCCGGGAACGGGACCCCTCGCGGCCAATTTTCCGCGCCGCAACCGGATCATCAGCGGCTTGTCCCACGGCACGCTGGTGGTGGAGGCGGCGCTGCGTTCCGGTTCCCTGATCACTGCCCGGCTGGCGCTGGAGCAGGGGCGGGACGTGTTCGCCGTGCCGGGCTCGATTTACAGCCCCCAGGCGTGCGGCTGCAACGCCTTGATCCAGCAAGGCGCCAAGCTGGTGCAAACGGTGGCGGACATCTTGGAGGAGTTGCCGGCCGGGATATGCCTGCGGCCGGATCCCGGCTCCGCTGGCGAGTCTGGCGCCATGGCTGGCGAGCCATCCGGCATCCTGAAATATATTGCTTATGAACCGGTGACTGTGGATACTCTTGTCGCCGCCACGGGTCTGTCCGCCGACCGTATCAGCACGGAATTGCTGGAGCTGGAGCTACAAGGAGCGGTGAATGCCCTGCCCGGTGGAGCCTATATCCGGGCCGAATGACCGGGACTGGCGCCCTCTGAACAGCATGAGCCCTCAATGAAAGAAAACGTTTTCGACGTTCTGATCTACCTCTTCGAAAAATTCCTCGACGACGATATCGATATGCAGCCGGATGCCGAGGGCGTCCGCAGCGACCTGCTTGAAGCGGGCTTTCCCCAGGGTGAAGTCACCAAGGCTCTGGACTGGCTGGATACCCTGACGCACCGGCACGAGGCGCCGGTGGTTTCCTCTCCCTCCTTTCGCGTGTTCTCGTCAGCCGAGATGGCGCGGCTGGATGCCGAGGGGCGCGGTCTGATCATGTTTCTCGAGCAGTGCGGCATCCTCACGCCGGCCAGCCGGGAACTGGTCATCGACCGGGTGATGGCCATCGACGAGGAGCGGCTCACGCTCGAGAACCTGAAGTGGATGATCCTCATGGTGCTGTTCAGTCAGCCGGACGAAGAGCTGGCCTTCGCCCGCATGGAGCATCTGGTATACGGCAACCTGCCGGCCTATCTGCACTGAACCGGCCTGCCGGCGCGGCTTGCAGCCCTTCGTTTCCCTGATTCCCACGCATTGACCGTCACCGATGAGTCGCAATCTCGTCATAGTCGAATCGCCCGCCAAGGCTAAGACCATCGAAAAGTATCTCGGCAAGGACTACCAGGTCTTCGCCTCGTATGGGCATGTCCGTGACCTGGTGCCCAAGGAGGGCGCGGTCGATCCAGACAATGATTTTGCCATGCGCTACGAGCTCATCGAGCGCAACGAAAAACACGTCCAGACCATCGCCAAGGCGGCCAAGCAGGCTGATGCCCTGTTTCTGGCCACCGACCCGGATCGCGAGGGGGAGGCCATTTCCTGGCACATCCACGAGATTCTCAAGGAGCGCAAGCTGCTGGGCGACAAGCCCGTGCACCGTGTCGTCTTTCACGAGATCACCAAGCGGGCGGTGACCGAGGCCATCGAGCACCCGCAGCAGCTTTCCGGTGATCTGATCAATGCCCAGCAGGCCCGGCGCGCGCTGGATTACCTGGTCGGCTTCAAGCTCTCGCCGCTGCTGTGGAAAAAGATCCGGCGCGGTCTGTCGGCCGGGCGCGTGCAAAGCCCGGCCTTGCGCATGATCGTCGAGCGCGAGCAGGAGATCGAGCAATTCGTCAGCCGGGAGTACTGGACCCTGGTGGCGGACGCCGCCAGCGAGGGGCAGCCTTTTGCCGCCAGGCTGACGCATCTTCGCGGTGAAAAGCTCGAACAGTTCAGCCTCACCCAGGAGACGCAGGCCTTCGGTGCCCGTGATGGGTTGCTGGCTGCCGCCCGGGGCAGGCTGACCGTCAGCAAGGTCGAGGAAAAGGAGCGCAAGCGCAATCCTGCCGCGCCATTCACCACCTCGACCCTGCAACAGGAAGCCTCGCGGAAACTCGGCTTCACCACCCGCCGCACCATGACGGTGGCACAGCAGCTGTACGAAGGTATCGACCTGGGTGGCGAGTCGGTTGGCCTGATCACCTACATGCGTACCGATTCGGTCACCTTGGCCAATGATGCCGTCCAGGAGTTGCGCAAGCTGATCGCCCAGCGTTTTGGTGCCGACAACGTGCCGGCGACACCGCCACAGTACAAGACCAAGAGCAAGAATGCCCAGGAGGCGCACGAGGCCATTCGTCCAACCTCGGCCTTCCGCGTGCCGGAACAGGTCAAGTCCTTCCTGAGCCCGGACCAGTTCAAGCTCTATTCGTTGATCTGGAAGCGGGCCGTGGCTTCGCAGATGATCCATGCGACCATCAGCACTGTCGCCGTGGACCTGGCCTGTGGCCAGGCAGGCGAGGGTGTTTTTCGCGCCAACGGTTCGACCGTGCTGGCGCCGGGCTTCATGACCGTCTATCTGGAGGGGCGTGACGACGCGGCGCCCGCGGAGGAAGAAGAGGGGTTCCTGCCCAAGCTGAAACAGGGGCAGGTGGTGGATCTGGTCGATATCGCCGCCCTCCAGCATTTCACCGAGCCACCTCCCCGCTATACCGAGGCCAGTCTGGTCAAGGCCCTGGAGGAATACGGTATCGGTCGGCCCTCCACCTATGCCTCGATCATTTCCACGCTGCAGCAGCGCAAGTATGTGGAACTGGAAAACAAGCGCTTCCATCCCACCGATGTCGGTCGTATCGTCAACAAGTTCCTGACGGAGCACTTCACCCGCTACGTGGACTACAACTTCACGGCGCACCTGGAGGACGATCTGGACGCCGTGTCGCGGGGTGAAAAGAACTGGATCCCGCTGATGCGGGAATTCTGGGGGCCGTTCAGCAGCCTCATCGAGGACAAGGATGAGAGCCTCAAGCGTGCCGATGTCACCCACGAGGAGATGGACGAGGCCTGCCCGGAATGTGGCAGCAAGCTGTCGATCCGGCTGGGCCGGAACGGCCGCTTCATCGGCTGCACCAACTATCCGACCTGCAAATACACCCGCAATCTGAAGGATGATGGTCCCCAGGCCGCGCCGGAAATCGTCGAGGGGCGGACCTGTCCCAAGTGCGATTCGCCACTGGTCATCAAGAGCGGCCGTTACGGCAAGTTCATCGGTTGCAGCGGCTACCCGGCCTGCAAGCATATCGAGCCGCTGGAGAAGCCTGAGGACACCGGGGTCGGCTGCCCGGAATGCGGGAAAGGCAGCCTGATCAAGCGCAAGTCCCGGTTCGGCAAGCTGTTCTACTCCTGTTCGACCTATCCCGACTGTTCCTATGCTGTCTGGAATCCGCCGCTTGCCGAGTCCTGCCCGAATTGCGCTTGGCCGGTGCTGACCCTGAAGGTTACCAAGCGCAGGGGCGCCGAAAAGGTTTGTCCACGCAAGGAGTGCGGTTATGCCACCCCCTTCGAGGGACCCTTGCCGGCCGACCATCCGGATGGGCCGGCGGCTTCTGCCTGATCGCCAGGCAGGCGCGATGACCGGCTCGCTCACGTGTCGTCGCCTTGACAGGCCAGTGCCCCACCCCTAGCATTCCCCGATTTTTTCAACGGCATCCCCACTCGCGATGGAGCGGGCGCCGCCTTCCGATGCGTCCCATGACTGCCACCGAAACCACAGCTCCGCGGCCCGACTTTGCCAGCATCCGACGCCTCGTCGAAGAACCCATGCAGGCGGTTGACCGGCTGATCCTTGACGAGCTGCGGTCCGAGGTCGTGCTCATCAACCAGATCGGTCATTACATCGTCAACAGCGGTGGCAAGCGCCTCCGCCCCATGCTGTTGCTGCTGGCGGCCGAGGCGATAGCCTGTACCCAGCCGCACAAGGTGACGCTGGCGGCGGTGATCGAGTTCATTCACACCGCCACCCTGCTCCATGACGATGTGGTTGACGAGTCCACCCTGCGGCGCGGGCAGGAAACGGCGAATGCCCTGTGGGGAAATTCCGCCAGTGTTCTGGTCGGCGATTATCTGTATTCCCGCTCCTTCGAGCTGATGGTCAGCGTGCGGAGTCTCAGGGTCATGGAGATACTGTCCCGCACCACCACCGCGATCGCCGAAGGCGAGGTGCTGCAGCTGCTCAATTGCAATAATCCCGCGACCACCGAAGAGGATTACCTCAAGGTGATTTCCCGCAAGACGGCCATCCTGTTCAGCACGGCGGTACAGCTGGCGGCGGTGCTGGCCGAGGCGCCTGCCGCCATCGAGCAGGGCCTGAAGGATTATGGCCTGCATCTCGGCATAGCCTTTCAGCTCATCGACGACGCGCTCGATTACCGCGCCAAACCCGAGGAACTCGGCAAGAACCTGGGCGATGATCTGGCGGATGGCAAGCCGACCTTGCCGCTTATTTATGCCATGGCCCATGCCGATGCCGCGCAGGCCGAGATCCTGCGTCATGCCATCGAGCAGGGTGACCGCGACGCCTTCCGCGATGTCTTTGCGGTGGTCCAGGCCACGGATGCCATTGCCTATACCTCGCGGCGCGCCGTGGAAGAGGCCGACAAGGCCGTGGCTGCCCTGACGGTATTGCCCGACTCGGTCTATCGCCAGGCCCTGATCGATCTGGCCCGGTTCTCGGTCGAGCGCAATTTCTGAGAGCCTGTTCGCGATCTTCTGATGAGCAGGACGAGAAACGCCAAGTGGAAGAACTGCAAACTGGTGTTGAGCTTGCGTTCGCAGTTCTTCCACAATCGGCGACACTTCTCCAGCCAGCCAAAGCTACGCTCTACCACCCAGCGCTGGGGCAACACAGCAAACGTGTGCAATTCATCGCGTTTAACCACTTGCACGGTGGCGCCGAGCTTCTCCTTAACTGCCTCGGCAAACGGCCGTCCCGTATAGCCGCCATCGACCAGCACGCTCTCGACCCGTGTCAGGTTGGCCGCACACCGGTCCATCGCCTGCCTGCAGGGCGCCCTGGCGATCGGTCACCTCCGCCGTCGTCACCGCGATGGCATGCGGTAACCCTTGGGTATCCACCGCAATATGGCGCTTGATGCCCGAAACCTTTTTGCCCGCGTCGTAGCCTTTCTGATCGGCGCTGTCGGTGTTCTTCACGCTCTGCGCATCAACAATCAGAAAACTCGTCCGGGCTCGGCGCCCCTGGCCGGTACGGGCCGCGCCAACCTGATTTTTTTAATGCTCGCTCCAGCACGCTGATGCCGTCCGGGCCCGGTTCGCTCCACTTCGCAAAGTACGAATGCACCGCCCACCATTTCGGAAACTCCCCGGGCAGCATCCGCCACTGGCAGCCGCGCCTGAGCAGGTACAGCACCGCGCAAAACACTTCGTACAAATCCACCACACGGGGCTTGGTCTGCTTGCGTACACCCTCCAGCAAACTCCTGATCTGTTCGAACTGCTCTCGGCTGATGTCACTTGGGTAGCTCTTCTTCCGCATAGCCCCCATTTCCAATTAGATGGAAGATCGTGAACAGGCTCTGAGCGCCTGTTTGGCATTGGCGGGCGTGATCTTTTGCGTATTTCAGCGTTGAGTTGAAGCGCGGCAGCCTGTATAATGCGCAGCTTGAATCCGCTGTTGCATGATTCGCTTTACAGCGATTAAGTCCGTTTCAGGCGGGGTGTAGCTCAGCTTGGTAGAGCGCTACCTTCGGGAGGTAGAAGTCGGAGGTTCGAATCCTCTCACCCCGACCAATTCATACGTAATAACCCACCATGTGGGTGGTCCTTGCCTAAGGCATGAAGGTTCCGGGCCCGATGGGTCTCCTTCATGGCTGCGGTCCCTCTGATTTTCCACCAAAACAGGATTCTCTCCCCATCTGGCTGGAATCCGGCATTCGTTTCGCCACAAGCATCCGGTCGTGGATGGAGCCTTCGATCCAGGCTGGCCTGTGAGTCGAAGCTTCAGGCGCTCGTCGGGATGGATGCGAGGGGGGGAATGTTGCCGCTTATGGCGTGGCCACGAACGGCCGCCATTGCGCAGCAGGGAATGGCGGAAGCGGTGAGATTCGAACTCACGGAGGGGGTTGCCCTCGGCAGTTTTCAAGACTGCTGCCTTAAACCACTCGGCCACACTTCCGACGATACAGCTTCATGGCAGGAGGTCCGTGGTTGTGACCTTTGCCTTCGTCTGCCGGGTCCCGTTCACTGTGGAGACCACCGGGCAGGGCCGCAAAGCATACCCGAGAAATGCGCGCGCTACCAGAGCGGATGCCCGCACCCCGGGCCGGCAGGGGTTGCCATCGCGTCGGTCTCAGGCACTCGCCGACCCGCTGATTCCGGGGTGTCACGGGAGTGATTTCCCTTGTGACCCCCTGTTGAGTCTGAAATAATCCCGTGCGTTCGCGCCGGCACGTCCTGCCACAGGCCGGCCGGGGCGGGCACAAAGTACTTTGTCGTTCCAGAAGAGATGGAAATAACATGATGAATGTAAAGCCTTTGAAGGGTTTGTTGCTGATCGCGGGTCTGGTCGTTGCCGGTGCTTCCCTGGCTGGCGAACCCACCGCCGAAATTGGCGAAAAGATCTATACCCGCGCCTTCGGTCGGGGTTGCGGCACCTGCCACGATGTTCAGCCCAACCCCAATCTGTTCGAAAGCGTGAACAAGCTGAGCAAGGAAGAGCTGACCAAGGTTCTGGTCGAAGGTCGTAACGCCATGCCCAAGGCCATGGATCAGATCATGGCGCTGGGCCCCGTCAAGAGCGCAGGCCTTACCCAGGATCAGGCTATCGACGCGCTGATTGCCTATCTGAAGGCGGGCAAGAAGTAAGCCGGTCGCGTTGACCCCCCATAAACGCCGGGCTTCCGTGCCCGGCGTTTCGTACCGTGCGCTGCGCGAGGGCGGCTGCATGGCGGAATTCCCATCCCTGATGGCATCAACCCTCTTCTTGTCTGGTCAAGCCTAGCTGTGGAGGCAAGTCTGTGCTGAGTCGGTCCTGCGTCCCATTCAGTCAAGAGTTTCCGGCTGCCCGGGTATCCCTTTTCCCTCTGGCGCTGGCGGCAGTGTATTTCAGCGGCTGCGCCACATCGACCCCAGCTGTCTCGCCGACGAGTATTGCCGCCCGCGCGGGCTCTGGCCGGCCGGCCACGGTGAGTCTCGGGCCGCGCAGCGGCAACCCGGCCATGACATCCTCGCCGATCTCGGCCGTCAGCTATCTTCCCGAGCTCAACTTCGGCGATGCTTCCTTTACCACTGCCGCCATGATCGATCGTGTGGTGGCCCGCCATCGGCAGCAGCAGGCCGAGCTGGACCGTAATCGCCTGCGGGGGGCATCGGCGAAAAAACGGGGTGCCCTGGCGCACGCTGGCCGGAGTCGCAAGGGGCAGGCTCTGCCTGACGCCGGCCACCTGGCTGCCAACGGTTCGGGAGCCGCGGGTGATGCCTGCGCGAGTGCCATGGCCCGGCCCGCAAGCCATGCCGGGATGCGCGGTTCAGCAAGTGCGAGGCGGGGTTGTTTCCTGGCCGCTACTGCGCCGGCGGACGCGCCGGACATGGCCATGGTGCAGCGGACCTCCTGGCGTCAGGGCGATGTCTGGAATGCCGTGCGCGGTGGCCTGGTTCTGCCGGGCGTTCAGCATGAGTGGCTGGATGCCTATCTTGAACAGTTGCGGCAGCGACCGGGTTCGGTCGACTTCCTCCTGGCCCGCGCCGAGCCTTATCTGCCATACCTGCTGGACGAGATCCGTCGTCAACGGCTGCCCAACGACATCGTCTTCGTGCCCATGGTCGAGAGCGCCTTCCAGACCACCGCCGTTTCCAGCAAGCAGGCGGCCGGGTTATGGCAATTCATCGCCAGTACCGGCCAGCGGTATGGTCTCCAGCTGACCGAGGACTACGATGGCCGCTTCGATACTCATCCCGCCACCCAGGCCGCATTGAAGTACCTGAGCCATCTCAACCGGCTGTTCAATGGCGACTGGCTGTTGAGCTTCGCTGCCTACAATGCCGGTGAGGGCGCCGTGCAGCGGGCCATTCAGGCAAACCGTCAGGCCGGGGGCAGCGGCACCTTCTGGGAGCTGGAACTGCCGGCCGAGACCCGTCAGTATGTCGTCAGGATCGTCACGCTGAGCAAGGTGGTTGCCAATCCGGCGGCCTACGGCTTCAAGCCGCGCCATGCGTCCCCGCGCAACACCCTGGCACGGATCGAGACTCGCCCGGATGTCACCGTGGCGGAACTGATTGCCCGCTCCGGCATCGCGCCCGACGAGTTCTACAGGCTGAATCCGGCCTACAAGCCGGATGTCGAGCCGCCGGTGCAGGCGCGCAATTTCCTGCTGCCGCTGGAGCAGGCGGAAATCCTCATGGCGGCCAATCTGCCGGGCGCCAAGGTCTTCGCCCCGCGCAAGGTGGTCGTGAAGAAGGGGGAGACCCTGACCGCCATCGCCCGCCGGCATGGCATACCGGAGATGAAGCTGGCCGAGTGGAACGGTCTCTCGCCGAGCGCACCGCTCAAGCCTGGCCAGGAAATTCTGGTATTGGGGGTCTGATCAGCCGATGAAACCGGTCAAGCATTCCACGACGAGCGGCAAGCCCGTCAGGCTTCATCCAGGCCGCTTGCTGCTTCTCCTGCTGCTGAATGGTCTCGCTTCAAGCGGAGTGGCCGAGGAAATCGGCTCGGTCAACTATCGTTTCAAATGGCTGGGTCCCAGCGACAAGATCGTGGTCGAAGCCTTTGACGATCCGCAGGTGGCCGGTGTCACCTGCTACCTCTCGCGGGCGGAGACCGGCGGCGTCAAGGGGCTGATGGGACTGGCGGAAAACCCGCCCAAGGTGTCGCTGGCCTGTCGCCAGATCGGTCCCATCGACGCGGTTGCCGTGACGCGGCTCAAGGACGCCCAGGAAGTGTTCAGCGCCCGCGCCTCGGCGATTTTCAAGACGACCCAGGTGGTGCGCTTCTATGATGAAAGGCGCGCCGTTCTGGTCTACCTGACCTATACCGACCGCATCATTGATGGCAGTCCCGAAAACGCCATCAGCATCGTGCCGGTACGCTGAGCCTCGGGTCGTCGCCGGCAAGACCCTGTCCCGGTCGGTCACCGCCGTTTCCGGGATGCCGTCGCAGGGTTCGAGCGAGCGGAACCGGGCGCTTGCGATCCTCTGCCGAGCAACGGGCCGGGCCGGTCATCACCATCAAGGTCCAGGACAGGCTCTGTCACCCCGGGCGGGCCCTTGGGCTCTCGCATCGATGATCGGGTCAACCGCCGCGTGAGTCCTTGCCATGAACATCACCGTCCGACGCGTTTATGACCGGCCTGTCAGGGAGGATGGTATCCGGGTTTTGGTGGATCGCCTGTGGCCGCGTGGCCTGTCGAAGGCCAGCGCCGAGATCGATGTCTGGATGAAGGAGCTGGCCCCTTCCTCCGCACTTCGTCAGTGGTACCGGCACGACATCCAGAAATGGCCCGAATTCAAGGCGAAATACGTTGCCGAACTCGATGCGAATCCCGAAGCGCTTGGCAAGCTGATCGAGCTTGCGACTCGCAACCCGGTGGTCCTGCTGTACGGAGCCCGCGAAGCGCGATGCAACAATGCCGCGGTCCTGAAAGAGTATCTCGAGGCCAGGTTGAGCGGGGCATGACCGGCAGCTGGCCGGCTTTCATGACGGCGGCGTGAGGTGCGCCACGACCCCGGCGATCTTCGTCAGGCATGCGCCAACGCATGCGCAGATCGCCACTGCGGTTTCCATTCACCGATTTGTATCGGCGCGTATCGGATTTTTCACCGGATACAGGCCGATACATAAAGGCCGGATCAGGCCGATGACAGCGTGACCGGTGGCAGTCAAAAATCTCCCCGCAAGCAAGGCCCGATCGTCGGGTGATTCTTATATTCGTGCCGGTGGAGAGAAAATGGAAAGCTCAAGCAAGATGTTGCGCAGTCTGTCGTTCGCGGTCGGCCTCCTGAGCCTCGGTGGATTGTCGGCGGCCTGGGCGCATGGTCCCGCTTGGCCTATGCCGTATCCCCCCGCGCCCGGCATCTCCATACAGTTGCCGCCCGTCATGGTCGGGGTACCCTTTGCCCCGCTGCCGCCCCCACCTCCCGTATATTGGGGCGGGGGGATGCATCACCACCACCATGATTGGCACCCTCCGCATTACCATCACCCGCATCGGGGCCATCATCATCACCATGGCCACTGGCATTGATCATTTCGGCATCGGGCCGGCAGGGACAGGGCAAGCGCCGGAGATGGCCGGTGCGGCAGGTGGTGGACGCCTGGCTAGCGCCTGAACCGGGAGGTAACGATGGATATCAAATCGGTGCGACAGGACTGGCAGCAGCGCGGGTTCACCTGCGATCTG
Organism: Methyloparacoccus murrellii; assembly: GCF_054657115.1. Taxonomy (NCBI): domain Bacteria; kingdom Pseudomonadati; phylum Pseudomonadota; class Gammaproteobacteria; order Methylococcales; family Methylococcaceae; genus Methyloparacoccus; species Methyloparacoccus murrellii. Next base: position 29,389 of record NZ_BAAHXD010000023.1, read on the forward strand.
TGGGTGGGCCCGCCGGGTCAGCGCTGGGAGGGCTATGTGCACGCCACCGATGAACGGGTGATGGTCGTCGAGGGTATGGTCGAATTCGAGGTGGCGGGCATCGTCCATCGTCCTGCTCCGGGCGTGGCGCTGCGCATACCGGCAGGCGTGCTGCATTCCGTGCGTAACCGCAGTCAGTCGCCGGCCCGGTGGCTGTAGGGCTATGGCCGGCGTTGCACCGGGCCGGGGAGATCCTGCTTGATCCTCCCGGCTGGGGGAGTATCCTCGCTGTGTGATCAGGGCGCCGAAACGCCAGGGCGCGGGCCGACGCGCGCTGTGGCGTTCGGGTCCAGCGTTGCGGGTTTCGCCGGCATGTCGTCCGCGCGCTGGTCAGACATCCAGGCTGTTGATGTCGCCATCGACGGCCCAGTCATCCAGGCTGGCTGGCGAATCCTCGCCAAGGCGGTTGTCGAAGCCGGCCTCTTGGCCGGCGGGGCTCATGTCTCCGCCATAGTAGCGGTTGATGGTGACGTTTTCCGGTGCCATGTGAGCATCCTGGGGGCTCGCTTCACTGAGCCCATGGCCGGCGCCCGGATGTTGCCCCAACAGGCTTTCGAGGCCGTGAAACAGGAAGGCGCCGCCCGCCACGCCCGCGGCCGTTGCCGCGGCGGCGCCGAGGAAACTGCCGAAGCCACCCCCCATCGGCGTCGATCCCGGCAGGGGATTGGCGCCGGCGCCGGACGCCGGCTGTCCCGCCCGCAACAGCGGGGCGGAGCCCGTCGTGGCGGGGTGTTGTGCCCAGGGTTCATGGCCGAGAAAACCGCTGGGCGCCGCCGTCAGACCGCTGTTCCGGGCCCGGCGGAGCTGGTCTTCCAGCTGCTCGATACGGGCTTGGGCGGCCCGCAGCCCCTGTTCCTGCAGTAGCGCCTTCTGAACCAGCAGGTACAGGGCATCGGGCTGGATCTGTGCGGCGCGGGCGATCAGTTGCTCGGCTTCGGGGTCCTTGGCAAGGCCGCGAATGTTTTCCAGCTGCGCCAGAAATTCGGTCAGCAGCTTTTTTTCGTCGGGATTCATCATGCGGGACGGAGAGGGTTGCTGGGGGTTGGGAGAATCAGTCTTGCGTGGACAGCGTCACGGCATGGGATGTATGGCGTCGATCCTGCCATTCAAGGGGCAAGCCGGCAACGTTGGCACGCGTGATCTCGCCTTGACGAGGCGGGATTGCCGTTCATTTGGGCGCGGGGCACCCGTCGGCGTCATGTCGGGCGCCTGAAACAGCCACCCGGTCAGTCATTCGGGTAGCGTTTTTCCCAGGCATCCAGCAGGATGGCGACCAGCATGTCGCTGAGCACGTTGACGGCCGAGCGGAGGCGGGCCAGCAGCCAGTCCACCGGCGCGATCAGGGGGATGGCTGCCGCTACAACGGTTTCCGGCAACCCGGCGGCGCTCAGCACCAGCGGCAGGACGATCAGCCCGGCTTCGGGGACACCGGCGATACCCATTCCGGCCAGCAGCGCGGCCAGGGCGACCTGCAATTCCTGGCCGAATTGCAGGTCGCTACCCAGTGCCTGCATCAGGAACAGTGCGGTCATCACTTCGTAGAGGGTGACGCCGTCATTGTTGAAATTCGTGCCGGCACAGGCGGCGAGTCGCGCCGAGCGATCGCCGACACCTAGGCGCTTGAGGCAGCGCAGGGTGACCGGCACCGTCGCCAGGCTGCTGTTGGTGGAGAGCCCGGTCAGTATCGCATCGGCTCCGTGTCCGAGGTAGGCGCGGGGCGGTTGTCTGGCGACCAGCCAGGCCATCAGGGGGTAATAGACCAGCCCATGCAGGATGAGGCCGAGCGCGATGACACCGAAATAGCCGGCGAGATCGGCGAATATCCCCAGTCCAGCCTTGCCCACCGCCTGGGCCACCAGGCCCAGTACCGCCAGGGGTATGAACTGGACTAGCCAGCCGAGAACCTGGCTCAGGACCGCGTAGAACGCGCTGATCGACCCTGTCAGCGGCGTCAGGTCGATGAGGTCGCCATTGCCCGGTTGACGCCGCAGGCGGGCAATGGCGGCACCGAACAGCAGTGCCAGCAGCACCACGCCGATCACGTTACCGTTCAGGATGGGATCGAGCAGACTTTGCGGGACGAGGCTGCCGAGACTTTGCAGGGGCTCCAGCGAAGTCTTGGGCAAGCTGCTCGCCGGTGCCGTTGGCGGTGCACTGATCCTGGTCATCAGCTCGTCGAGGTGACCCCGCCAGGCCAGCCCGGGCTGGAGCAGGCGCATCAGGCTGAGTCCGAGCGCGAGCGCCACCGTGACATTGAAAAGGCAGATGCATATCAGGCGCCTGCCACTGCGTGCCGAGATGGGATGCCGGACGAAGGCGTCGAGGATGCCGAAGAGGATCAGCGGAATGGCCAGAGCCTTGAGCAGGCGGATGATCAGCAGGCCGATCTGGCCGAGATCGGCGTTACCCAGACCCCGGAGATAGGGCTCGGAGCCGCCGGCAACGCCGAGGATCATGCCCAGTAGCAGGGCGAGCAGAACCCGCACGGAAAGTGGCCAGCGGGCAGGGTGCAGGCTCATGGCCATTGCTGCGGGGAGAGCGGTTACCGTCGCGCCGTGGCGGCAGCATGGCTCGCCGGGACAGGATGGGCGCGGGTGCTGGGCATGGATAGCCGGCGGCAACGCGCCCGTCAACCGGCGATCTAGCCGGTGCGACGCTGGTCAAGTTCGCGGTGCAGGGCGCGGAACTCCTCGCTCAGCTTGTGTTCCGGCACGTAGTGGATCAGGGGGCGCGAGAGGCTGTGCGACTCCCGCACCTTGACCGAGGGCGAGAGCTTGGTATCGAGTACCGGCTGGCCCTGGTTGAGCAATTCATCGACCAGCTGTTGCGGCAACTTGGCACGGGTCTGGAACTGGTTGACGATAACGCCCTCGATTTCCAGGTCGGGATTGTGGTCTGCCCGGATTTCTTCCAGGGCATTCAGCAGGTTGTAGAGCGCCTCGCGCGAGAAGGCATCGCAGTCGAAGGGGATGAGGCAGCTGCGGGCGGCGATCAGCGCCGATCGGCTGTAGAAATTGAGCACCGGTGGCGTGTCGATGTAGACGTGCTCGAAGCTCGTCAGGCTCTCCAGCGCCTCGCGCAGCTTGTAGATCTTGTAGCGCGATTCCAGTCGCGATTGCAGGGGTTCCAGTTCGGGGTGCGAGGGCAGGACATGCAGGTTGGGATAAGGCGTTTCGTGGATCAGATCATTCAGGTGATCGCCCTGGCCCTTGCCGAACAGGTTCAGGCTCAGCGATTCCTTGAAGAAGTGGGCGATGGTGGCGTCGGCATCGGCAACCTTGTCGCCGAGCAGGTAGTGCGAGGAGTTGCCCTGGACGTCCAGATCGATGACCAGGGTTTTCCTGCCCTCCGCTGCGCTGATGGCCGCCAGGTTGCACGTGATCGTGGATTTGCCCACGCCCCCTTTCTGATTGAATATCACCCTGCGCATTCGGTATTCCCCGTTGGATTGGTGCCTCCGAAGTATAAGCAAAAATCCAACCCTCCCCAATGCCCTCCCTCGCGAAGGATGGGCGCGGCGGGTTTCAACCGGCCTGTTTCCAGAGGCAATGGCCGCCGCTGGCCTTGTCGATGGCTTCGAGCCGGGCGGCATGGGCGGCCAGTTCCGCGTCCGTGCAGCGAAGTATCTTCAGCGGCAGGCGTTGACGCGGTCTGGTTGCCGCGAGGTCCATCGGTTGCGCCGCGCCAGGCCCCGGCTGGGGCAGCGGCTCGGGTTCCAGCAGCAGGGTGGTCTGGCCGCCGGTCATGGCCAGGTACACCTCGGCCAGGATTTCGGCGTCCAGCAAGGCACCGTGCAGGTTGCGGTGGGTATTGTCGATCCCGTAGCGCTTGCACAGGGCATCCAGGCTGTTGCGCTGGCCGGGATGTTTCTTGCGGGCCATCAGTAGCGTGTCGAGAATCGCGCAGTAATCGCCGATGGTTTTGTAGCCCGCGGTGAGCCGGTTCAGCTCGTGGTTGAGGAAGCCGACATCGAAGGGGGCGTTATGGATGATGAGTTCGGCCCCGGTGACGAAGTCGATGAAGTCCTGGACGATATCCGCAAAGCGCGGCTTGTCCGCCAGGAAGTCATTGCTGAGGCCATGCACCGCGACGGCACCGGCGTCGACTTCCCGCTCCGGATTGAGATAGACGTGAAAGCGGCTGCCGGTCAGCTTGCGATCCACCAGTTCGACGCAGCCGATTTCGATGATGCGGTGTCCCTGCGCCGGTTCCAGACCGGTCGTCTCGGTATCCAGGATGAGTTGTCGGGCCATGATCAGGAACCTTGCTTGCGGGTGGTCAGGATTTCGTCGATGCCGCGATTGGCCAACCGGTCGGCCCGCTCGTTCCCGGGATGGCCGGCGTGTCCCTTCACCCAGCGCCACTCGACCCGGTGCGGTGATTGGACCGCTACCAGCTGTTGCCAGAGATCGGCATTTTTGACCGGGGTGTTGCTGGCAGTACGCCAGCCCTTGCGTACCCAGTTGGGCAGCCACTCGGTGATGCCTTTCATCACATAGGTGGAGTCGGTGGTGATGATGGCCGCGCAGGGGCGCTTGAGCGCCTGCAGCGCCTGGATGGCCGCCATCAGTTCCATGCGGTTGTTGGTGGTATCGGGCTCGCCGCCATAGAGTTCCAGTTCGCGGCTTCCGCAGCGGAGCAGGGCGCCCCAGCCACCGGGGCCGGGATTGCCGCGGCAGGCGCCATCGGTATAGATCTGCACGGATGTCATGTCGTGGTGCGGTTGGGGTTCAGTTGCGGTGTTTCGATCAGTTTGCTGGTTACCAGCTGGCTCAGGGATGACCATTCCGGCTCGATAGGGATGAGGGTATAGCTGCGCTTGATGGCCTTGATCGCATAGGCCAGCGAGAGGCCCGCCTTGACCTCTTCCCAACCCGTTTGCGGATTTCTCAGCGCCTTCTCGCGCAGGCTGTCGAAGGCCGCCACCAGTTCGGCGTCGAATTTCAGCAGGCTCAGCCAGTCCAGCAGGTGATGGCCGGCGATCAGCCGCGCCTTCCAGAACGAGTCGTGCTGGCCCAGCTTCAGCAGGCGGCGGGGGCTCCAGGGGTTGAGGCCGAGGATGAACAGCCGGCCCTCGGGCTTCAGCACCCGTTCCGCCTCGCGCAGCACCTGGTGGCGGTCGGGGACGAACTCCAGCACGTGCGGCAGCAGCAGGATATCCATGCTTTCGGTCGCAAAGGGCAGGGCGCCGGCGCTGCCCTGCACAAAGGTGGGAAAGCTTCGCGGCCCCTGCCGGTCGAGCAGGGCGAACCCGCCAACGAAGTCGGCATCGATGTAGCGGCTCTCGCAGCCGAGCCGGCCGACCTGCAGCGTCCGGGTGCCGTAGGCCATGTTGAGGTTCGTGCGGAGATACGTGGATTCAAGGGCTTGCAGCGCTTGTCCCAGACTGGCCACGTGATACCATTTGAGGAACTCGTGTCGAGAATGAGGGTTGGCCGATTGCATTTTTACTTGTGTATCCGGCGCGTCAACGCGTTCAGGACTGGTTCAACCCGACAAGATGAGGGCTACCAAGGCAATGCTGCTGAATAAATCCCAGATCAGAATGATCTGCTGCGTTTCCATCGTTGCATCAGTCCTGGCAGGATGCTCCAGAAACGAAGTCAAAAGGAAACCCACTATACCCGATAGCGCGGAGGCCTCGTCAACCGTCGGCAAGGCCAAGAAGAAGGCCTCCCGCGGCTCGCAATATGACACCCTCTGGGACCGCCTGTTCGCTCTCTACGCGCTGCCGAATATCGATCACCCTGACATCGATCGCGAGCTGAGCTGGTTCGCCAACCACCCCAGCTACCTGGAGCGGGCGCAGAACCGTGCCGAACCGTTCCTTTATTCCATCGTGAAGCTGGTCGAGAAGAAGAAGATTCCCGGCGAGCTGGCGCTGCTGCCGATCGTCGAGAGCGCCTTCCAGCCCAATGTGGTCTCGCCCGCCAAGGCTGCCGGCATCTGGCAGTTCATCCCCTCCACCGGCTCGAACTATGGGCTCAAGCGCAGCCACTCCTATGATGGGCGCCGCGACGTCTATGCGTCCACCAAGGCGGCCATCAAGTACCTCCGGAAGCTGCATGGCGATTTCGGTGACTGGCTGCTGGCGATAGCCGCCTACAATTGTGGCGAAGGCGCCGTGGCCCGCGCCATACGGCGCAATGAGGCCGCCGGCTTGCCCACCGATTTCTGGTCGCTGAATCTGCCCCAGGAAACCCGTGCCTATGTGCCCAAGCTGCTGGCGGTTGCCCGGCTGTTTGCGGATGCCGAGCGCTATGGCATCGCCCTCAAGGATCTGCCCAATGTGGCGCGGTACAAGCCCGTCAAGATCAACAACCAGCTGGATCTTGCCTTGGCCGCCGATGCTGCCGGCATCTCCCTGGAGAAACTCTACGAACTGAACCCGGGTTTCCGCGGCCAGTTTGCGGATGTCGACGGCAGCTTCCACCTCTATATTCCCGCGGACAAGAAGGCTGCCGATTTCCGCCAGGAAGTCGAGCGGCTGTCGATGACGCGGCGTTCCTATCTGAGGTCCGATCCCTATGCGGAGGCGGAGAGCCTGCCCAGCGAGCCCGATGGCGCTTTCCAGAGCTTCCGTCGTGAATTCAGCCGGAATCCGCCGCCCCCGTCTGGAAGAATCACCGGGGGACGCTACATTCCGATGTCGGCGGCAATGCCGGCCGATGCCGAGCCGGATCCCAATCAGCCCGCCGTCGAGCGCAGCGTGACAGCGGAACCTTCCCGGCCGGCACGCATGGCCAGCCTTGCCCGCATGGATGCCGGCCGCTCCCCGGCCCCGACCCTGGCGGAATCGGTCCCCGTCGAACTTCCGGCAGCATTGCCCGGCGAACGCAGCGGCAGGCGAATGGCGGCTGAATCGCCGTCGCCACCGCCCGCCACCCGCCGTGCCGAGCCGGAGGAAGTCGCCACGATCGAGACCGCCAAGGCCAGGCCAAGGCCGGCCAAGGCCAGCCATCACGAGGTGCAGAAAGGGGAAACCCTCTATGCCGTTGCGCGGAGGTATTCGCTCGACGTGACGCAGCTGGCTGAATGGAACAACATTCCCATCACCACGCGGGTACAGGCCGGACAAAAGCTGGTGGTGAGCGACACTCAGGCGGCCAGGAAGGCTCCAGCCGCCGGTCTGGTTTCGGCCAAGGCCGCCGGCCTGCCTGCTACTGCCAGAACGCGAGGCTCGGCAACGGGCGGTACGGGTCCGGCGAAGCCGGCGGGTACCTCCGCTGCCACCAAGCATGCCGACAGCAGCAAAACCAGGGTTGCTGCCAGCAACGCGAATAACCGCAAAAAGCCGGGCGCCAATACCGCAGCGGCGGCCGACTTGCGCAAGGTGGCGGCCAACCGCTGAAGGCCGCTCTGGTCCCGCCGCGCCGGCAAGACCCGCGTCGCCGGCTATCCCGGCCCCGGGCGCCCGGGGCCTCCAAACCTTTCCATCCCGCTCATCCGCATGAATGCCGAACAGTTACTGAAGCTTGTGCTTGATACGCTTGAAGATGCCAAAAGCCGTGATGTTGTTGTCATGGATGTCCGCGGCAAGACCAACATGACGGATTTCATGGTCATGGCCAGCGGCACCTCGGAACGTCATGTCAGGTCCATCGCCGGGCATGTTGCCGAAGAGGCCAAGAAAAACCAGATCCTGCCGCTGGGGATGGAGGGCGAGACTGTCGGCGAGTGGGTACTGGTCGATCTGGGCGACGTCATCGTGCATGTGATGAAGCCCGAGACCCGCGAGTTCTACCAGCTGGAAAAATTGTGGCGGGGTGAGGCAGGGATGGCGGCAAACGCCGGCGAATTGCGCCAGCAGGTGGCCGCCTGAGGAGCGTCTCCCACCCCTCCTCGTGCTCATGGCGGGCAACTGCCCGATCCATGGTGATCCCCGCCGCCCTGCCGGTCCGGGAAGTCCCTGCCACCGGGAGGGTATGCCGACCTGTCTCAGGGCAGCCGGTCGGGACCCGCGAACTGGTAATCTCTGAGCGGGACGCCACCGATCAGGTGGCTCTGGATGATGGCTTCCAGCACCTCGGGTGTGCAGGAGTGATACCAGATGCCCTCCGGGTACACCACGCTGATGGGGCCCTGCAGACAGAGCCTCAGGCAGTTGGCCTTGGTTCTGGCCACCTTGCCGGGTTTCGAGAGACCCAGTTCATCGAGCCGTTTCTTCAGGTATTCCCAGGACGCCAATCCGGCCTCCAGGTCGCAGCACTTGGGTTTGCTCTGGTCGGCGCAGAGAAAAATATGCCGCTCGCTGACGCCTATGCCCAGGGCATCGGCAGCTTTTCGCAGTCGGGTGTTGGCGTTGCGGGTCTCGGGCATGTTCAGCTCCATTATTCGATGGGTGTATGGCTTTGGGCTTCCTGTGAGCGAAGCGGTTCGTGGACCGCGCGCTATAATCATGGGTTTTTTCCCTGCCTTCAATGTCTGATTTATCCGCGGAACTCGAACGGCGGCGCACGTTCGCCATCATCTCCCATCCCGACGCCGGCAAGACTACTCTGACCGAGAAGCTGCTCCTGTTCGGTGGCGCAATTCAGCTGGCCGGCTCGGTCAAGGGCCGCAAGGCGGCCCGCCATGCCACCTCCGACTGGATGGAGATGGAAAAGCAGCGCGGTATCTCGGTGACGACCTCGGTCATGCAGTTCGAACACCGCGCGCGGATCTTCAACCTGCTCGACACGCCCGGCCACGAGGATTTCTCCGAGGACACCTACCGCACCCTCACCGCTGTCGATTCGGCCCTGATGGTCATCGACAGCGCCAAGGGTGTCGAGGAGCGGACCATCAAGCTGATGGAAGTCTGCCGGTTGCGCGACACGCCGATTCTCACCTTCGTCAACAAACTCGACCGCGAGGGCCGGGAGCCCATCGAACTGCTGGACGAAGTCGAGCGTATACTCAGGATCCGGTGCGCACCCATGACCTGGCCCATCGGCATGGGCAAGCGTTTCAAGGGCGTCTACCACCTGTACCGGAATGCCGTGCAGTTGTTCAGCCCTTCGCACGGCGACCGTATCGTCGAGGGCGAGATCATCGAGGGGCTGGATAATCCCCGGCTGGACGAAATCCTGGGCGATCAGGCGGACGAGCTCCGCATGGAAATCGAGCTCGTGCGCGGCGCCAGCCATACCTTCGATCAGGCGGCCTACCTGGCCGGGAAGCTGACGCCGGTGTTCTTCGGTTCGGCCATCAACAACTTCGGTGTGCTGGAACTGCTGGACACCTTCGCCGATTTCGCGCCCTGTCCGCAGGCGCGCCAGGCCCGTGAACGGGTGGTCCTACCGGAGGAGGAAAGGTTTTCCGGTTTTGTTTTCAAAATCCAGGCCAACATGGATCCGGCGCACCGTGACCGCATCGCCTTCCTGCGCATCTGCTCGGGCAAGTACACCAAGGGCATGAAGATGACTCATGTCCGCACTGGCAAGACCGTGCAGATCGCCAATGCGCTGACCTTCCAGGCCGACAGCCGCGTCAACGTCGAGGATGCCTATCCGGGCGACATCATCGGCCTGCACAACCACGGTACCATCCAGGTCGGCGATACCTTCACGCAGGGCGAGTCGCTGAAGTACGAGGGCGTGCCGTATTTTGCCCCCGAGCTGTTCCGCCGCGTGGTACTCAAGGATCCCCTGCGTGGCAAGGCCTTGCAGAAGGGCTTGCAGCAACTGACGGAGGAGGGGGCCACCCAGCTGTTCAAGCCGCTGAAGAACAACGATCTCATCCTGGGTGCGGTTGGCGTGCTGCAGTTCGATGTCACCGCCTTCCGCCTCAAGTCCGAGTACAACGTCGAATGCGTCTATGACGCCGTGCCGGTGACCACTGCCCGCTGGGTTTCCTGCGACGACCCCAGGAAGCTGGAGGAATTCAGGCGCAAGGTGCACGACAGTCTGGCCGAGGATGGCAGCGGTTATCTGGTCTACCTCGCCACCAGCCGTGTCAACCTGTCCCTGGCCCAGGAACGCTGGCCGGATATCCGGTTCAGCGCGACGCGCGAGCTTTGACGCTGTCCAGCGGCCAAAAAAATGCCCGATGCCTGGCGAGGCATCGGGCGCTTGACCGGAGCCAGTCCGGCGCCGAAGCTTATCGAGCTGCTGGAGCTGCTGGAGCTGCTGGAGCTGCTGGAGCTGCTGGAGCTGCTGGAGCTGCTGGAGCTGCTGGAGCTGCTGGAGCTGCTGGAGCTGCCGCCTTGACCGGTGCCGGTGCGGCGTTGGTGGCCGCCGGAGCCGGAGCCGCTGCCGGCGCTGCCTCGCCCGGTTTCTTCGACAGGCATCCCTTCATGAAACTCTTGCGAGCTTCTCCCTTGAGAGACTGGGTTTTGGCCTCGGCATTGCAGGTTTTCATCTTCTCCTGTTGGGCGGTCAGCGCAAACGCCGAGTGTGCGCCGAATGCAAGCATTGCCGCGACCAGGATGACGGGTTTGTTCATGCTGTTGACTCCTTCTTGATTGAGAGCTGATATAAGGGACGGAATCGTCGGCCATCAGTCCGCGATGCCGCCCGGTGAAGTCTAGCAGCTGATGGAACCGGCGTGGACCGGGTCGACCTGGAAAGAGGGAAGCATGGATTGCCGTTCGGCCGGAGCCGGGCATGTGTCGCGGACCCCGGACCAACGGCAATCCGGCTCGTGGCGGGCCGTCACTGGCAGGCGTGATCGAACGCGCTTCTTTCTCCGCGCCATCTCAGGGCGTGTCTCCGCTGGCCGGCGTTGCCACTTCTGTGTCCGGGCTGCCGTGCAGGTGATGGTGGTGTTCCTCGTTGGTTTGCAGGCTTTGCACGCCGACGCCGTGCCGGTAGACCATCATGCCGCCCAGGTCGGCACCCAGGAACAGGATCAGGGACATGAGGCCGGACAGCATAAGACTCAGGGCCAGCGCCATGCTTGAGTGCGGTATGCCGCCGATTCGGCGCCAGAGTGCAAGGGCAACGGACAGCGAGGCAACGGTAAGGCCGGCGCGCTCGTGCCATTCCATGATGTCATGCACCCGAGCGCCATGCGGGACCGTTTCTGCGGCGATCAGTCCGGAGGCAGCGGTGACGACCGCCCCGAACGCCCCGAGGTAGAGAAGGCCACTGGCAAGTTGCCGGGCCGCCCTGTTCCTGAAGAGCAGGCCATAGAGCTCGACCAGGAAAAACCCCATCAGAAAGGCAATGGGGAAATGCAGGACCAGCGGATGAAGGTTGGTGCCCAGCGTTTCGACTCCGCCCAGCAGGTTCCAGCTGCCGGGGCCATCGCGGGTGATGGCGGCCAGGAAATGGTCTATCAGGGCCACCAGTCCGCCGCTCTGGTCATGGCCGGCATGCACGCCGGGGAGCAGGTCGCTGGGGTCGGCGCCGCCGAAGTCGAGGGAAAATATAGCCATGGTGTGCTCTGTGACGGTGTTGGGGGTGTTGTCGGTTGGTTTTACCCTGCCTTGGCGCAGTTAGTCCCGAGTGTCGTATTCAAGTTTCCGTCGGCACCGGACGCGGTGGGTCGGCGGATGTGACCGTCGCTAGCGGCCCGTGATTATCGGGCCGACCGGGCACAGCCGTACAGCCAGCCAGTCGCAGCATCCGCAACCAGCCCCGAGCCGTTGTCACGACTGTGCCGGCCGGCACGGATCACGGCGTCCAGCCCATCCACCAGCGGCCATGCCGCCAGTGCCTCGGGGCTTGCCCAGCGTGCCTCCGTCGCGTCCGAGGCAGCCTGTGGCAGGGCTGGCGTGCCTAGCTGGAGGTACGCCAGGAAATCGATGATCACGTAGTGGAAGCCTTCGATGCGACGATCGGCGATAGCGATGATTCTCTCCGGCAGAACGAGCAGCCCCGTTTCTTCCCGTACCTCGCGCCGGCAACAGTCTTCCACGGTTTCGCCATACTCCAGCCGGCCGCCCGGCAGATGCCACTGTCCGGCGTGCGGCGGGTGCGCCCGGCGGACCAGCAGTACCTGCCCTTCGGCATCGAACACGAGCGCGCCGACGCCGATGGCTGGCGGCAGCCGGCTTGGTGTGACAACGGTTGTACTATCCGGCATGGGGGGTCCGCCCGCTAAAATGCCTTGCATTATGCGCAAATTGCCGCCTCGTGGGTTCTTGAAATTGCCACGGGTCGCCTTATCTCGTTTCAGTCCCAACTCAACAGGAGTCGATGCATGCCTATCTACGAATATCAATGCAAAGCTTGCGGCCATGAGATGGAAGCCTTTCAGCGGCTTTCCGACGACCCGCTCAAGGAGTGTCCGGCGTGCGGCGATCTCGAACTGACCAAGCTCGTTTCGGCGGCGGGTTTCCGCCTGAAGGGTGGCGGCTGGTATGAAACCGATTTCAAGGGCAAGCAGGACAAGAAAAGGAACCTGGCCGGCGATACCGGTTCGAGCGGGGGTGACGCCGGCAAGGGGGCCGGCAGCAGCACGGGTGGCGACGCCAAGCCCACCTCGACGGCCGGCTGAGCCCGTCTGGCAGGCCGGAGTGGCCTGCCAGACCCTGGCCTTGCGTTTCCCGCGGCAACGGCCTTGCCTGCGGTCCCATGGTGCCCGGCGTCCGGTGTCGTCCGGTTCCTGACCGGCGGGCGTGGCCGCCGGTTGTATCCCCCCCTGCAAGTCCCTAAAATTCACGCCTTTTTCACCGAATTCGAGAATCAGACATGCGTAGCCACCGATGTGGGGAAGTAACGGAAAGCCATCTGGGCCAGGAAGTCGATCTGTGCGGCTGGGTCCATCGGCGGCGCGACCATGGCGGCGTCATCTTCATCGACCTTCGGGACCGGGAGGGTCTGGTTCAGGTTGTATTTGATCCTGATTACGCGGAAGCCTTCGGTCTGGCGGAGTCGGTGCGCAGCGAATACGTGCTGCGGGTGCATGGCAAGGTGCGTGCGCGCCCGGCCGGTACCGAGAACCCGAACCTGACAACCGGCAAGATCGAGGTGCTCGCCACCCGGCTGGAAATCCTCAACAAGGCCGAGACGCCGCCGTTCCCGCTGGAGAGCGAGGTCGAGGTCAGCGAGGAGACGCGCCTGCGCTACCGCTACATCGACCTGCGTCGTCCCGTCATGCAGCAGCGCATGCGTCTGCGCCGCGACATCACCCGGCACCTGCGCAACTTCATGGACCATCACGGCTTCTACGAGATCGAGACGCCGTTTCTGACCAAGGCCACCCCGGAGGGTGCGCGCGATTACCTGGTCCCCAGCCGCACCCATCCCAATCACTTCTTCGCCTTGCCACAGTCACCGCAGCTGTACAAGCAGCTACTGATGATCTCCGGCATGGATCGCTACTATCAGGTGGTGCGCTGCTTCCGCGACGAGGATCTGCGCGCCGACCGCCAGCCGGAATTCACCCAGCTCGACATCGAGACCTCGTTCATGGACGAGAGGGCCATCACCGACCTGATGGAGGCGATGATCCGCGAGCTGTTCCGGAAGACGCTGGGTGTCGAACTGCCCGATCCGTTCCCGCGTCTGACCCACGCCGAGGCCATGCGACGGTTCGGTTCCGACAAGCCCGATCTGCGCATTCCGCTGGAGCTGGTCGACGTCGCCGACCTGCTCGAGGACATCGAGTTCAAGGTCTTCGCCGGCCCGGCCAGGGATCCGGATGGCCGGGTGGTGGCATTGCGCCTGCCCAAGGGCGGTGAGCTGTCGCGCAAGGAGATCGACGAACTGACCCAGTTCGTCGCCATCTATGGTGCCAAGGGGCTCGCCTACATCAAGGTCACCGATCGGGCTGCCGGCATCGAGGGGCTGCAATCGCCCATCGTCAAGTTCCTGCCGCCGGAAGCCGTCCTGGCCATCCTGGATCGGGTCGGGGCCGAAAGCGGAGACCTGGTGTTCTTCGGTGCCGACAAGGCCAAGGTCGTCAACGAATCCATGGGTGCCCTGCGGCTCAGGGTGGGACATGACCGCGGCCTGGCGCAAGGCGACTGGGCGCCGCTGTGGGTGGTGGATTTCCCCATGTTCGAGTGGGACGACAAGGAGAACCGCTGGTTTGCCCTGCATCATCCGTTTACCGCGCCCAAGTGCACGCTGGAGGAACTCCGGGCCAATCCCGGCCAGGCGATCTCGCGCGCCTACGACATGGTACTCAACGGTACCGAAGTCGGCGGCGGTTCGGTGCGCATCCACCAGACCGAGATGCAGGATGCGGTGTTCAAGCTGCTCGGCATTGGCGACGAGGAAGCGCAGCAGAAATTCGGTTTCCTGCTCAACGCGCTGAAGTATGGCGCCCCCCCGCATGGCGGCATCGCCTTCGGCCTCGACCGGCTGGTGATGCTGATGAGCGGCGCGACCTCGATCCGCGAGGTCATGGCGTTCCCCAAGACCCAGTCCGCTTGGTGTCCGATGATCGGCGCGCCAGCCGAGGTCAACGACCTGCAACTGCGGGAACTCGGGATACGCTTGCGCAAACCGGCCGAAACGGCAAAGGCGGAGTGACCCGAGGGGGCGGGGCGGTGCCGGCCCTTGGCGGGCGCCGGCACCCGCCGCCCCGGTGGTCGGATCGTTCGCCACAGCTGCGCCAAATCGGGGCGAGCCGGTCGGCTTGGCCCTAGCGACAGCGTCCGGTCTTGTAGGCGATGCCGGCCGGGCAATCGCCCGCTGGGACCGGCGGGGCTTGCTCCACGCCTTCCGGCGCGCGCGTATAGCTCGCGCCACAGCCGCTCAGCAGTATCAGCGCCAGCACCAGCGGCCAGCAGGGTTTCATGGCATGTTCCTCCCTGACGCGGTGCAACGCTCGATGGCTGCCGTGCCGCCGGGGAGGGCGGTGCGGCAGCCACCCGCTCTCAGGCTTGCAGGTTTTTCAGTACCTCGTCGAGCATCTTCTTGGCGTCACCGAACAGCATCCGGTTGTTTTCCTTGTAGAACAGCGGATTGTCGACGCCAGCATAGCCGGACGCCATGGAGCGCTTCATGACGATGGAGGTCTTGGCCTTCCACACCTCCAGCACCGGCATGCCGGCGATGGGGCTGTTGGGGTCATCCTGTGCGCCCGGATTGACGATGTCGTTGGCGCCGATGACCATGGCGACGTCGGTCTCGGGGAAATCCTCATTGATCTCGTCCATCTCCAGCACGATGTCGTAGGGCACCCGCGCCTCGGCCAACAGGACGTTCATGTGGCCGGGCATGCGGCCCGCGACGGGGTGGATGGCGAAGCGCACATTCACGCCCTTGTCGCGCAGCAGCTGGGTGATCTGCTGGACGGTGTGCTGAGCTTGCGCCACCGCCATGCCGTAGCCGGGCACGATGATGACATTCTGCGCGGCGCGCAACAGCTCGGCGGTTTCCTCGGCCGAGATCGGTGTGACTTCTCCCTCCGGGGCCGCGCCGGCTGCCGGACTGGTGCCGCCGCTGGTGCCGAAGCCGCCGGCGATGACCGACAGGAAGTGGCGGTTCATGGCCCGGCACATGATGTAGGACAGGATCGCGCCCGAGGAACCGACCAACGCGCCGGTGACGATCAGCAGATCGTTGTTCAGCATGAAACCGGTGGCCGAGGCCGCCCAGCCCGAGTAGCTGTTGAGCATGGACACCACCACCGGCATGTCGGCGCCGCCGATGGCCATGACCATGTGCACGCCGAAGGCCAGGGCGATGGCGGTCATCAGGTAGAGCGGCAGCAGCCCTTCGTGGCCCTCGACAGCGAGGAACCACCTCCCGATCACGATGGCGGCGGTCAGCAGGCCGAGGTTGAGAAAGTGCCGCGCCGGCAGGATGACCGGCTTGCCGGTGATCTTGCCGGACAGCTTGCCGAAGGCGATGACCGAGCCGGAGAAGGTCACGGCGCCGATCAGGATGCCGACGTAGATCTCCACCTCGTGGATGGTCTTCTCCACGCCGGTCAGGCTGGCGGACGGATCGAGGTAGTTGGCGTAGCCGACCAGCACGGCGGCGAGACCCACCAGGCTGTGCATCAGTGCGACCAGTTCCGGCATTTCGGTCATCTTGACCTTGCGGGCCGCGTAGATGCCGATGTTGCCGCCGATCAGCATGGCGACGATCAGCGGCGCGTAGCCGCTGCCGGTGACCTTGGGGCCGGCCACGGTGGCCAGGATGGCGATGGCCATGCCGAGGATGCCGTAGAAATTGCCCCTGCGAGCCGTCTCCGGATTGGACAGGCCGCCCAGGCTCAGGATGAAGAGGATGGTGGCGGCGATATAGGAAACGGTGACGAGTCCTTGTGAAAACATGGTGGCGAACTCCTCGGCTTACTTGCGGAACATGCCGAGCATGCGCTGGGTGACCCAGAAACCGCCGGCCATGTTGATGGAGGTGAGGACCAGAGCGATGCCCGCCAGGATGACGATCTCAGGCGAGGAAATCTGCACCAGGGCACCGATGGCGATGATGCTGGAGATGGCGTTGGTGACGCTCATCAGCGGCGTGTGCAGCGCCGGGGTGACGTTCCAGATGACCATGTAGCCGACAAAGCAGGCCAGCACGAACACCGTGAAGTGCTCCATGAAGGCGGCCGGGGCATTGGCGCCGACCCACCAGAACAGGAGGCCGGCGCCGCCGATGCTCAGGGCGGTTTTTGCCCAGGCCGGCAGCAGCGCTGGCTTCTCCGCCTTCACGGCGGGAACGGTGGGCGGCTTGGCGGCGGCGGAAACGGAAATCGGCGGTGGCGGCCAGGTGATGCTGCCGTCCTTGACCACGGTGGCACCACGGATCATCTCGTCGTCCATGTTGACGATAATGTTGCCGTCCTTCTCCTTGCACAGCTCCTCGATCAGGCGCAGCAGGTTGGTGGCGTACAGGGTCGAGGACTGCCGCGCCAGCCGGCTGGGCAGGTCGGTGTAGCCGATGATGGTGACACCGTGGCGCACGGCCACCTCGCCGGGCACGCACAACTCGCAGTTGCCGCCCTGTTCGGCGGCCAGGTCGACGATCACGCTGCCGGGCTTCATCGACTGGACCATGTCGGCGGTGATCAGCCGGGGCGCGGGCTTGCCGGGAATCAGCGCGGTGGTGATGACGATGTCGACGTCCTGGCACTGCCTCGCAATCATATCCCGCTGGGCCTTCTGGTAGGCCTCGCTCATGACTCTGGCGTAGCCGGTGGTCGAGACGCTCTCGTCCTCCCTGTAGTCGGGTTCGACCCACTCGGCGCCCATGGATTTGACCTGGTCCCGGACTTCCGGACGGGTGTCGCAGGCCCGCACGATGGCGCCGAGGCCGTTGGCGGCGCCGATGGCGGCGAGGCCGGCGACGCCGACGCCGATGACGAAGACCTTGGCCGGCGGCACCTTGCCGGCGGCGGTGATCTGGCCGGTAAAGAAGCGGCCGAATTCATGCGCGGCCTCGATGACGGCGCGATAGCCGGCGATGTTGGCCATGGAGCTGAGCGCGTCGAGCTTCTGCGCGCGCGAGATGCGCGGTACGCAATCCATGGCCAGCACCGTTGCCTTGCGGGCGGCCAGTGTCTGCATCAGTTCCGGGTATTGCGCCGGCCAGATGAAACTGATCAGGCTGGCGCCCTCCTTCAGGCTGGCCACCTCGTCGATGCCCTGTTCGGAGTGGGTTTCCGGCCCGCGCACCTTGAGGATGATGTCCGCCGCCGACCAGACACCCGCGCGCTCCGCGATCTCGCAGCCCACGGCACGGTAGGCCTCGTCGGAAAAGTTGGCGCCCGCTCCCGCGCCGCTCTCCACCGTGACGGAAAAGCCCAGCTTGATGAGTTTTTCGGCGACCTCGGGAACGGTGGCGACCCGCTTTTCCCCGGGGTGGACTTCTCTAGGGACACCAATTCGCATACGCGTTTCTCCTCGTTATAATTCGGCGCGCATCGCAGCCCGGACGGGTGTGCGCTGTTGGTTTATCGAATTTCTGGGTGGTGAATGTCCTTGAGCGGCGTTCGAAGGCTGCGCGGGATCTCTCCCTTGCCAGCCGCGTTGCCGCAAGGGGGTGACACGGGTCACTCCCTTGCGGGCCGCATCCCTGTGGGCGCCGGGTCTTTGTAAAGGAGATGCCGGGTGCGGTCAACATTTTCCTGGCGCCGCGACGAGGCCATCCGCCGCCGGACAAAGCCAGCTTCCCAACGCTTCAGACATCATGAATGAACTGATACAGGTCGACCAACTGACCCGCTATTACGACGACCACTGCGCCGTCGACAATGTCACCTTCAGCCTGCAGAAAGGCGAGATTCTCGGATTTCTGGGGCCCAACGGTGCCGGAAAATCCTCCACCATGCAGATGATCTGCGGGAATCTCGCGCCCACCTCCGGGCAGATTCTCGTCAACGGTATCGATATCCTCGACAATCCCAAGGAGGCCAAGCGCGAGCTCGGGTACCTGCCGGAGATTCCGCCGGTCTATCGGGAATTGACCGTCGACGAATTTCTGAACTACTGCGCGCGCCTGCACGGCATCGCCCGCGACCGGCAACGGGCCGCCCTGGAGCAGGCCAAGGAGCGCTGCGGCCTGACCGAGGTCGGGCAGCGGCTGATCGGCAATCTGTCGAAGGGTTACCAGCAGCGTGTCGGCATTGCCCAGGCGATCCTGCACATGCCGGCCGTCATCATCCTGGACGAGCCCACCGTCGGCCTGGATCCCTTGCAGATTCGCGAAATCCGCGAGCTCATCCGCGAGCTTGGCAAGGAGCACGGGGTCATTCTCTCGACCCATATCCTCCCGGAAGTGCAGGAGTCCTGCACCCGCGTACAGATCATCAACAAGGGCAAGCTGGTGCTGAATGACAGCATCGAGGGGCTGGAGCAGCAGATGCGCGCTTCCAGCCTGGTGGTCGAGACCCAGCAGCCGCCCGATCTCGCCCGCCTGGGTTCGGTGGCGTCGGTGCAGAAGATCGATGATCTCGGCGACCGGCGCTACCGCATCTTCCACGACAAGGAACACAACCCGGCCGAGCGGCTGGCCGAGCTGATCGTGTCCGCCGGCTGGGGGCTGCGGGAATTGACGCCCGAGCGACGCAGCATGGAACAGATCTTCATCGACATCACCCGGCAGACCTCGACCCCGGCGGACAATCAGGAGCAAACGGCATGATGGCCTTGGTCATTGCGGGACGCGAATTCCGCTCCCTGTTTCTTTCCCCGCTGGCCTGGACGATCCTGGGCGTGATCCAGATCATCCTGGCCTACATGTTTCTCGCCCAGCTTGATTACTACCTGATGGTGCAGGCGCGTATTGCCGGCATGGAGGAGGCGCCGGGCATCACCGACCTGATCGTGGCGCCGCTGTTCGGCAACGCCGGTGTCATCCTGCTGCTGGTCACGCCGCTGCTGACCATGCGCCTGATCAGCGAGGAGCGCCGCAACCGCACCCTGAGCCTGCTGTTCACCGCGCCGGTGTCCATGGCCGAGATCGTGCTCGGCAAGTATCTTGGGGTGATCGCCTTCCTGCTGGTCATGGTCGGCATGATCCTGCTCATGCCGCTCTCACTGCTGCTGGGCGGCGGGCTGGACGGCGGCAAGCTGGCGGCCTGCGTGATGGCCCTGACCCTGTTGCTGGCCGGGTTCGCTGCCGTCGGCCTGTACATGTCGGCGCTGGCGGCACAGCCCACGGTCGCCGCCGTCAGCACCTTCGGCGCCCTGCTGCTGCTGTGGATCATCGACTGGTCCTCGCAGGCCAGCGGCAAGGGCGGTGGCGTGCTCGAATACCTGTCCTTGCTGCGCCATTACGAGGGGCTGCTCAAGGGCCTCATCACGACGACCGATCTCCTCTATTTCGTGCTGTTCATCACCACCTTCCTGGTCTTGAGCATTCACCGCCTGGACAACGATCGCCTGCAAAAATGAAGATCAACCGCAAGACGCATCTCGAAATCCGCCTGCAGAACCTGCTCTTCAGCCTGCTGTTTCTGGTGGCTGTCGCCCTGCTGGCGTGGCTGAGCACCCAGTATTCCGCCCAGTTCGACTGGACGGCCAGCCATCGGCATACCCTGTCCGAGGCCAGCCTCAAGGTGCTGGGGCTGCTCAAGGAACCGGTCACCATTACCGCTTATGCCCGCGAGAACCAGCAGGTGCGCGATCCGATACGTGACCTGGTCGAGCGCTATCGCCGCACCAAGCAGGATGTCGCGCTCAGCTTCGTCAACCCGGACACCCAGCCGGAGAAGGTGCGCCAGCTGGGGATACAGGTCGATGGCGAACTGGTGATCGAGTATCAGGGACGTACCGAGAAGATCCAGGAGCCGGGGGAGACCAGCCTGACCAACGCGCTCCAGCGCCTGGCCACGGCTGAGGAGCGTCATGTGGTGTTTCTGGAGGGGCATGGCGACCGCTCGCCGCAGGGCAGGGCCAATCATGACCTGCAACAGTTCGCGGATGAGCTCAAGCGCAAGGGCATCAATGTCTCCATGGCCAATCTGGCCGTCACCCCGATCATTCCCGACAACACCGACGTGCTGGTCATCGCCGGTCCGCGCACGAACCTGCTGCCAGGCGAGGTGAAGCTGATCCAGGATTACGTCACCAAGGGCGGCAACCTCTGGTGGCTGGGCGATCCGGGCGATCTGCATGGCCTGGCACCGCTGGCGGAACAGCTGGGCGTGACGTTCCTGGCGGGTACCATCGTCGATGCTTCCACCCAGTTGCTCGGCATCGACGACCCGACCTTCGCCCTGGTCGCCGACTATCCGCCGCATCCGATCACCCAGGGGTTTCAGCAGATGACTCTGTTCCCCGCCGCGGCGGCGCTGGGGCAGAACGACAAGAGCGATTTCGAGAAGGAGCCGTTGCTGACCACCTTGCAGCGCTCCTGGACCGAGACCGGTCCCATCGAGGGCAAGATCGCCTTCGACGCGGATAAGGGCGAACGGCAGGGGCCGCTGGAACTGGGCTATGCCATCAACCGCGCCATCAGCCCGCCGGAACCGGCGAAAAAGCCGGATGCCAAGGTCGACGGCGGGCAACCGCCGGCGGCGCAAACGCCCAGTGAGCAGCGCATCGTCGTGGTCGGGGACGGCGATTTCCTCTCCAACGCCTTTCTCGGCAATGGCGGCAACCTGGAACTGGGTCTGAACATGATCCAGTGGCTGAGCCATGGGGATGCGCTGATCAACATCCCGGCCAAGGTCGCGCCGGATCGCAAGCTGCAACTCTCGCCGCTGGCGTCCGGTACCATCGCCGTCGGTTTCCTGTTTGTCCTGCCCATCCTGCTGATTGGCACGGGGGCCTGGATCTGGTTCAAGCGCCGGGGGAGCTGAGCATGAATTCGCGGCTGTTGATCAACCTGGTGCTGCTGGTCGTGATCGCGGTGCTGGGGCTGGTGGCCTACCTCAAGCCAGGCAAACAGGAGGCGGAAACCGTGCCGCTACTGACCCTGGACACCCAGTCCCTGAAGCGCATCGGCCTGCAGAACAAGACCTCAATGGCGTTCGAAAAGGACGTCACCGGGGTATGGCGTCTGAGCTCGCCATTTGCCGCACCGGTCAACTCGATACGCATCGGCCAGTTGTTGGATATTGCTAAGGCCAACAGCGAGGCCCGTTACCCGGTCAAGTCCGATGAGCTGGCCCAATTTGGCCTGGACAGGCCGGAGGCGACCCTGACCCTGGGCGATACCGTGCTGCAGTTCGGCGGCACCGATCCCATCAACATGCGCCGGTATGTCCGTTTGGGCGATACCCTGCACCTGGTGGATGACAGCTTTTTCCACCATCTGACCGCCTCGGCGGTGGATTACGTGGACAAGAAGCTGCTGCCGGAAGATGCCAGGATTCAGCGCATCGGCTTGCCGGGCGTCGCGTTCAGCCGGGGTGCCGACGGCCAGTGGAAGTCCGAGCCGGTGGCCGACGGCAAGACCGATCCCGCGGAGCTGGCGTCGGCCTGGGCCACTGCCCGGGCCATCGAGGTCAAGCATCTCGAAGTGGTGCCGGTGGGGGACGTGCTGAGCATTGCCCTGTCGGAGGGGGAGCCCATCGAGTTCGTGATCGTCCAGCGGCAGCCTGCGTTGCTGCTGGCGCGCAAGGATCTGCTGCTCCAGTACGAGATCACCAGCGACGTGGCCCGTGAACTGCTCAACCAGCCAGCGCCGGAAGCCAGTCCGCCATCCACGCCCGGCAAGCCGCAATCTACTTCCGGCACCAGCCCGGGGTATCACGAGGATGACGCCGACGAGCCCGATGAGGCGGCGGAATCGGTTGAGGACGATCACGAAGACGCCGCGGATCATGATTAGGCGACATCCTCGGCACTGAATCTTCCGTGCCCGCCGTGCCTGAGCTGCCCGAAGTCGAAACGACACTCCGAGGTATTCGGCCGTACCTGCACGGTCACTTGGTCCACGCGCTTCAGGTTCGCGAGCCGCGTTTGCGCTGGCCGGTCGCGGCGGATTTGCCCGAGCGCTTGCAGGGCCAGAAAGTCCATGCCTTGGAGCGGCGCGGGAAATACCTGCTGATCCGGATAGGGGAGGGGTGTCTGATAGTCCATCTTGGCATGTCGGGCAGCCTGCGGGTGACGGAATCGGCCACTCCGCCCCGCAAACACGATCACTACGACCTGCTTCTGTCCACTGGTCTCTGCCTGCGGTTTCACGACCCACGCCGCTTCGGGTGCCTGCTGTGGACCGATGCCGAGCCGCACCGACACCCGCTGCTGGCCGGTTTGGGCCCCGAGCCTCTGGAAGATGGATTCGATGGCCATTACCTGTTCGGGCGATCGAGGGGGCGCCGCCAGGCCGTCAAGCCATTCATCATGGACAGCAGCATCGTGGTTGGTGTGGGCAACATCTACGCCAGCGAGGCGCTGTTTCGGGCCGGCATTGCGCCCCAGCGTGCCGCGGGGCGGATTTCCCGCGAACGATATCAGCGGTTGGCCGAATCCATCTGGACAGTCCTGGCGGCGGCCATCGCGCAGGGCGGCACAACGCTGCGTGATTTCGTCAATGAGAGGGGCCAGCCGGGCTACTTCAAGCAGACCCTGCATGTCTATGACCGGGCCGGCCAGCCTTGCCGGCATTGCGCGACGCCCATCAGCGTCGACCGGCTGGGGCAGCGCTCCACGTTCTGGTGTCCGCGCTGCCAGCGCTGACTGGCGGAGCCCCGGGTAATCCCGGGACGCTGGACTGATGGGGGGCATCCGGCCCTGGACTATAATCGCGACCACTTTTTGAACCCCCGCTTGCAGGAGCATATCGGCATGATTCAGGACACTCCCATCCGTCAATTTCTGGATGAACTGGCCAGCGCGTCGCCGACGCCGGGCGGGGGCAGTGTTGCTGCCATCATGGGTGCTCTGGGCGCGGCCCTGGTGGCGATGGTTTGCCAATTGACGCTGGGCAAGAAAGGCTACGAGTCGGTGGATGCGGAGATGGCCGAGATCCTCCCCTCAGCCGAGGCATTGCGGGGCCGCATGCTGGCCCTGGTGGCCGCCGATATCGAGGCCTTCGATACCGTCATGGCGGCTTACCGGTTACCCAGGGAGCCTGACCCGGTCGCGCGCGGCGAGCGTATCCAGTCTGCCCTCAAGGCCGCCACCCGTGTGCCGCTTGACTGTGCCCATGCCTGCATGGAGCTGATTCAGCTGTGTCAGTCCGTGGCCGACAAGGGCAACAGGAATGTCATCAGCGATGCCGGCGTTGGCGTGATGGCGGCCAGCGCGGCCTTGCGCAGCGCCGCCCTGAACGTGCAGGTAAATACGGGGAGCATCCGTGACGAGGCGTTCGTGGCGGCGGCGCAGGAGGAGTTGAACGCCTTGCTCCGCGGACTCGAGCAGGTTGAAAGCACCTATGAGACGGTGAAAGCGAGGCTGTGAGACCACCGAGAAACCCGGCAACCGGCGAACCGGTTTCGGATGGTCATGAGGTCTTGACCTTCACCTGACAAGGTTATATAATTCGCTTTCTTGATGGAGCGTCCAGCAGCGACTCAAGTTAGGCTCTACGGGGTATAGCGCAGTCTGGTAGCGCGTCTGCTTTGGGAGCAGAATGTCGGGGGTTCGAATCCCTCTGCCCCGACCAAGAAGCGCTTGTAGCTCAGCTGGATAGAGCATCGGCCTTCTAAGCCGAGGGTCGCAGGTTCGAGTCCTGCCAAGCGCGCCACCATCAGCGACCCATGCCATGGTGACTGTAGCTCAGTTGGTAGAGTCCAGGATTGTGATTCCTGTTGTCGCGGGTTCGAGCCCCGTCAGTCACCCCACCCGCACCGACGGGTGTAACAAGTTTTCGGGCCGTTAGCTCAGCTGGTAGAGCAGTGGACTCTTAATCCATCGGTCGTAAGTTCGAATCTTACACGGCCCACCAAAAACACCATATAAATCAAGCGAGTACAGCAATGTACTCGCTTTTTTTATGTCCAAAATCTGCTTACACACCGCTAACACACGTAGATAAATTGTCCATTTTGCTTGCTGACTGTACAGTAGCAACACAATGGCACAGCAAGCAGCAACAACACACACAGTCATTCCTAAACAGGGCGCGCTCAAAAACCAAGTGCAACACCCTG
>NZ_BAAHXD010000024.1:0-48910 GCF_054657115.1 Methyloparacoccus murrellii
CGCCCATTTTGGTGTTTCTGTTCGGTTACGCGCCAAAGGCGGCGGTGGGGACCGATCTCCTGTTCGCGGCGATCACCAAGTCCGGCGGTGTGTTCGTCCATCATGGCAAGCATCGTTCGGTCGAATGGACGATTGTGATGAAGCTCTGCCTGGGCAGCATTCCGGCGGCTTTGCTGGTGATCTACCTGCTGGAAAAGGTCTTCACCAAGGATGAGGCGGTGACCTCGGTGATCACTTTCAGCCTCGGGGTCGCGCTGATCTTCACGTCGCTGGCCCTGTTCGTCAGGAACCGCCTGATTTCCCGTCGATTGCAGGACGATGTCGCGCGGGAGCGTCTGCTGCACCAGGAGCGTTTCGGCCGCTGGCAGGATGCGCTGACCGTGCTGGTCGGTCTGGTGCTGGGGGTTCTGGTGACGCTGTCCTCGGTGGGCGCGGGCGCCCTCGGCACCATCGCGCTGCTGTTCCTGTATCCGCGGCTGCCGACCGTGCGCATCGTCGGTACTGACCTGGCCCATGCGATCCCCCTGACGGCGGTTGCCGGACTGGGGCACCTGCACATGGGCAATGTCGATTTCGGCCTGCTGGGCAGCCTGTTGATCGGTTCGCTGCCGGGCATCTACGTCGGCAGCCATCTCAGCGCGAGGATCCCGGAGAAGGTGCTGCGTCCCATCCTGGCCACCCTGCTGATGCTGATCGGCATCAAGTTCGTGCTGTGATGAGCCGGATCCGGCCAGTCAGCGCGTGTCGCTCGCCAGCCGGAAGCAGCCGGTGAGGTGGTCGTTGACCAGGCCTACCGCCTGCATGTACGAGTAGCAGATCACCGGTCCGACAAAGACGAAGCCGCGCGCCTTGAGGTCACGGCTGAGCTGTCCGGATACGGGCGTTTGCGCCGGCAGTTCCGCCAGGCTGGGCCATTCCCGGGTGGCCGGCTGGCCGTCGACGAACCGCCACAGGTAGGCGTCGAAGCTGCCGAAGGCTTCCTGCACCTCCAGGAAGGCCCGGGCGTTGGTAACCGCCGAACCGATCTTGAGCCGGTTGCGGATCAGACCGGGGTTTTCCAGCAGTCTGGCGATGTCGGCGGCCCTGAAACGGGCCACGCGCTCCGGGTCGAAATCGGCGAACGCCGCACGGTAGGCCGCGCGCTTGCGCAGCACCGTGACCCAGGACAGCCCGGCCTGCGCGCCCTCCAGGAGCAGGAACTCGAACAGCCGCCAATCCTCGTGCTGGGGTACGCCCCACTCCGTATCGTGGTACTGGCGCTCCAGTTCGCTGCGTTCGGCCCAGGCGCAGCGGTTCATGGCCATGGCCGGGGTGCGGGCGGAGGGCTGGCGGCGCGCCAGCACTCCCAGACCGGCGTCAGTCCGGCCGGCAGGGCCGGCAGACGGCCCAGCTTGGGCCAGGCCTCGTCGGGGCCGTGAAAATCGGAGCCGCAGGAGGCCAGCAGGCCGTGACGCCGGGCCAGGTCGGCGCTGGCCTGGACGTCGCCCGGTGCGGCCGTGCCGGAGAGCACTTCCACCGCCTCTCCGCCCATGTCTCGGAATTCGCCCGCCAGCCGCCGCAGCCAGCCGCCGGACAGCTTGTAGCGCTGGGGATGGGCCAGCACGGCGATGCCGCCGGCCCCGCGAATCCAGCCGATGGCGGTCTCCATGGCCACCCAGCAGGTCGGGACATGGCCCGGCTTGCCGGTGCTCAGGTAGCGGTTGAAGACATCCCGCATGTCGGCGGCCAGGCCGCGCCGGGCGATGCAGGCGGCGAAGTGGGTGCGCGTCATCATGCCGTCTCCCGCCAGCCGGCAGGCTTCCTCGTAGATGCCGGGCAGGCCGGCCTTCTCCAGCCGCTGGCCGATGGTCCGGGCGCGCTGGGCGCGAATCTGCTGCAATTCGAGCAGGCCCGCCGCCAGCGGGGCATGGGTCGGGTCGATCGCCAGCCCGACCAGATGCAGCGTGCGCTTTTCCCAGGTCACCGAGATCTCGACGCCGGCGACGAGTTGCAGGCCGTGCTGGCGGGCGGCGGCCTGACCTTCCGCCAGTCCGGCCGTGGTGTCGTGGTCGGTCAGCGCCAGGGTCCGGATACCGGCGGCTGCGGCCCGCGCGACCAGTGCGTCGGGCGCGTAGACGCCATCGGACGCGCGGGAGTGGGTGTGGAGGTCGTAGCCCGTCACGGCGCGGGGCTGGCGAGAGCCGGCCCGGAAACGTCGCGCCGGGGCGCGTGCCGCTTGCCGGGGGCGCCGTAAAGCCGGGCATAGAGCCCGCCCTGGGCCATCAGGGCGTCGTGGCTGCCATCCTCGACGATGCGGCCATCCTCGAAAACCAGGATGCGGTCGGCATGGGTGATTGCGCTCAGCCGGTGCGCGACGATCAGGGTCGTGCGCTGGGCCAGGAATTCGTCCAGCGAACGGTAGAGATTGGCCTCGGTGACGTTGTCGACCGCCGAGGTGGCCTCGTCGAGGATGACCACCCTGGGGTTGGCCAGCACCATGCGGGCGATCGCCAGCCGCTGCCGCTGCCCGCCGGAGAGGCGCACGCCCGCGCGGCCGACCACGGCATCGAGCCCTTCCGGCGCCTCGGCGATCGTCTCCCGCAGCTGCGCGATTTCCAGTGCGCGCCACAGCGCGTCGTCCGACGCCGGACGACCCATGGTCAGGTTGGCGCGCACGGTGTCGTTGAACAGCACCGGGTGTTGCAGCACCGTCACGACGTTTTCGCGCACGATGTCCATGCCGATCTGGTCCATGGGCACGCCGTCGAAATGGATCATGCCGCGCGTCGGCGGGTAGAGTCCGATCAGGACCTGCACCAAGGTCGATTTGCCGCCGCCGCTGGCGCCGACCAGGGCGACCTTCTCGCCGCGGCGGATGTCCAGCGAGATGCCCTGCAGGATGTCGCCGCCACTGGGGTAGGTGAAGTGGAGGTCGTCGATGTAGACACCCACCGTCTGTTTGCCGGCGAAGGGATTCCGCCGGTGTGGATAAACCGGTTCCTGGCGGCGGTCGCAGAACTGATTGAGCCGGTCGAGCGCCGCGCGCGCCCCATAGAAGGCGTACTGCATGCCCAGCAGTTCCTGGACCGGTGCCATCATGAACCAAAGGTAGCCGGAGACAGCCATCATCTCGCCGATGCTCAGATCCGAGTAGACGACCATGAACAGGGACAGTCCCCGGAACAGGTCGAAACCGGTCAGGAACACCAGGAAGCTCATGCGGCTGGCGGCATCGCTGCGCCAGGCATAGGCGGCGGCATGTTCGCGGACCCCGCGCGCGGCGTCGACCAGGCGGCCGAGGTAATGTTGCTCCCGATTGCTGGCGCGGATCTGATGGATGGCGTCCAGCGTTTCGGTCAGCGCCGCCTGGAAGGCGCCGATGGCGGTGTTTTCCTGGCGCTTCAGGGCCTTGACCTGCTTGCCCATGGCCTTGGTGAAGAAGATCACCACCGGATTCAGCAGCAGGATGAACAGGCCCAGGCGCCAGTTCATCCACAGCAGCACCGCGGCGGTGCCGGCCAGCGTCAGCAGCGCCACCAGGCTGCGGGCGATGGTGGTGCCGATGAAGGTGTCCAGCGTGTCGAGATCCGTGACCATATGCGTGACCACGGCGCCGCTGCCCAGGCTCTCGTATTCCGCCATGGAAATCCGTTCCAGGCGACGGATCAGGTGCGCGCGGATGCGGAAAATGACGTCCTTGGCGATCAGGCTGAATTCGCGGGTCTGGAGGATGTTGAACAGGGCGGCCAACAGCCTGAGCAGCAGCGTCAATCCCAGCAGGGTGGTGATGTAGAGCGGTGGCCCGTGCCAGTCCTCGGGGAACATCCGGTTCATCCAGTGCATGGCCAGGCCCGGCTGGCCGAGCAGCACCTCGTCGACCAGCTTGGGCAGCAGCAGGGGTACCGGTACCGCCGCCAGCGCGGCCAGTATGGCGACCAGCTGCGCCAGCACGAGTTCGCGCCGGTGGCGAAGAACGATGGTTCGGATATAACGCCAGTCCAGCCGGTCGGGCGGGGGAGTCGCGTCGGGCGATTTCATGGATAAACGGTTGCTGTGGCAGCCGGCCCCGGGGCGGCGGTGTCGTTGCCCGGCGGCTGGTCGACGGTCATGGGTGGCAAAGGGATGGCAGGATCGCCTGAAACAGGCATCTGCTACAATATTCCGCTTTTTGCTGAAGCCGTGCCTGCATCCAGCGGCCCGACGACCCCCGCCGCTGGCGGGATGGTCGGCAGCCGGGACGGATGCGGTCGACGCGCTTCACGGAAGCCTGGCGGACGCCAAAAAATAGCACAAACCCGGTCCCCATCATGACACTCCAGGAAACACCCCCAGTCCATACGCGCCAATCCAGCTACAGCCGGGAGGATCTCCTGCGTTGCGGCAACGGAGAGCTTTTCGGCGCCGGCAATGCGCAGCTGCCATTGCCGCCGATGCTGATGTTCGACCGCATCACACATATCGCCACGCAAGGCGGGCTGTTCGACAAGGGACAGATCACGGCGGAACTGGACATTCGCCCGGACCTCTGGTTCTTCGACTGTCACTTCCGCAGCGATCCGGTGATGCCGGGCTGCCTGGGGCTGGATGCCATGTGGCAGATGGTCGGCTTCTACCTGGGCTGGCTGGGCGGACCCGGTCGGGGCCGAGCCCTTGGCGTCGGTGAAGTCAAGTTTCGCGGGCAGGTGTTGCCGGAAAACCGGCTGGTCACCTACCGGATCCACCTCAAGCGCGTGATGATGCGAAAATTGGTCATGGGTATCGCCGACGCGGAAATGGATTGCGATGGCCGCGTAATCTACGAGGCCAGCGATCTGCGGGTCGGTCTCTTCACCTCCACAGACGATTTCTGAGGAGCAGCAAACATGAAGCGTGTTGTAGTTACCGGTATCGGTATCATCTCCAGTCTCGGGAACAACAAGGAGCAGGTGACGGACTCGTTGCGGCTCGGCCGGACCGGCGTCCGTTTCAGCGAGGAGTACGCCGAGCTCGGCTTCCGCAGTCATGTGCATGCGCCGCTGGATGTCGATCCCGATGCGCTGATCGATCGCAAGATCCGGCGCTTCATGGGCGATGGCGCCGCCTACAACTATCTGGCCATGCAGGAGGCCATTGCCGATGCCGGCCTGGCCGAGCACGAGGTTTCCAGTCCGCGCACGGGTCTGATCATGGGCTCTGGCGGGCCCTCGACCTCCAATCTTCTGGGGGCCTGGGATACCTTCCGCGAGAAGGGGCTGAAGAAGGTCGGGCCGTACATGGTGCCCCGGACCATGTCCAATACCAATTCCGCCTGCCTGGCGACACCGTTCAGGATCAAGGGCGTCAACTACTCCATCAGCTCGGCCTGCGCCACCAGCGCCCACTGCATCGGCAATGCCGCCGAACTGATCCAGCTCGGCAAGCAGGACGTGATCTTTGCCGGCGGCGGCGAGGAGCTGCACTGGACGCTCACGGTGCTGTTCGACGCGATGGGCGCCCTCTCGTCCAAGTACAACGCCACGCCCGGCAAGGCCTCGCGGGCCTACGATGCCGACCGCGATGGCTTTGTCATTTCCGGCGGTGGCGGGGTGCTGGTGCTGGAGTCGCTGGAGCATGCCAGGGC
This sequence comes from Methyloparacoccus murrellii, assembly GCF_054657115.1. NCBI lineage: Bacteria > Pseudomonadati > Pseudomonadota > Gammaproteobacteria > Methylococcales > Methylococcaceae > Methyloparacoccus > Methyloparacoccus murrellii. Next base: position 5,579 of record NZ_BAAHXD010000024.1, read on the forward strand.
CCGCGGCGCCAGGATCTATGCCGAACTGGTCGGCTACGGCGCCACCTCGGATGGTTACGACATGGTCCAGCCTTCCGGCGAGGGCGCCGCACGCTGCATGCGGCAGGCGATGGAGGGGCTCGACCGGCCGATCGACTACATCAATGCCCACGGCACCAGTACGCCGGTCGGCGACATTCGCGAGCTGGAGGCGGTCAAGGCGGTTTTCGGCGACCAGGTGCCCAGGATCAGCTCGACCAAGTCCCTGTCCGGCCACTCGCTGGGCGCGGCCGGCGTGCACGAGGCCATCTACACCTTGCTGATGCTCCAGCATCGCTTCATTGCCGCCTCCGCCAACATCGAGAACCTGGATCCCGGTGCGGCTGGCGTGCCGATCGTCCGCGAGCGCCTCGATGATGCCGTCATCGATATCGCCATGTCCAACAGCTTCGGGTTCGGCGGCACCAACGCCAGCCTGGTGTTTCAGCGGTATGACGGATAGCGCCACGATCGGGCTGAGCGAGAAGCAGCGCTACCATTTCAACAAGCTGCAGAAACGGCTTCGCCGGCTGACCGGCGAGGCCATCGCCGACTTCGGCATGATCGAGGACGGCGACAAGGTCATGGTCTGCCTGTCGGGCGGCAAGGATTCCTACACGCTGCTCGACATCCTCCTCAGCCTTCGTCTCAACGCGCCGGTTCATTTCGATATCGTCGCGGTCAATCTGGACCAGAAACAGCCGGGCTTCCCCGAGCAGGTGCTGCCGGATTACCTGACCGCCCGCCAGGTGCCCTTTCACATCATCGAGCAGGACACCTACAGCATCGTCAAGCGGGTGATCCCCGAGGGCAAGACGACCTGCGGTCTCTGCTCCCGGTTGCGGCGCGGACTCCTGTACCGCCATGCCGCCCAGCACGGCATAACCAAGATTGCCCTGGGACATCACCGCGACGATATCCTCGAAACCTTTTTCCTCAACCTGTTTTATGGCGGCACCCTCAAGGCCATGCCGCCCAAGCTGCTCAGCGACAACCGCGAGCACGTGGTGATCCGGCCCCTGGCCTATTGCAGGGAGAAGGATATCGACGAGTATGCCCGCCTGCGGGCCTTCCCTCTCATCCCCTGCAATCTCTGCGGATCGCAGGCCAATTTGCAGCGTCAGGCCATGAAGGAGATGCTGCACGAGTGGGAGAGGCGCCATCCGGGGCGCGTGGAGACGATCTTTACCGCCTTGCAGAATGTCGCGCCCTCGCAGCTCGCGGATCGCGCCTTGTTCGATTTCGCCGGGCTGGACGCGCTGCGTGGCACAGCCGCATCGGAGGTGGTGGACGCGCCGGCGGGTCTCGACATCCTCATGCGCTGAGTGGCCTTTGCGACCGCGTGGTCTCCTGCCGCCCGGCGAGCCGGGCTATTGCAATTTGGCGGAATGTTATTTATAAATTTCGCCGTGCTTCGTGCACCACTAACTATAACTTTCAAGTGTTCAATCAGGAGGTTCCTATGAAAAAGTTGCTCTGCGTTGTAAGCGTACTGATGATGTCTCTCGTTGTTGTCGGCTGCGGTAACTCTCCCGACGGCGACAAGCAGAAGATCGAAGCTCCTGCTGCTCCCTCTCTGTAAGTAGTCAGAGATTCGACCTGAGTACCGCGTCTACGCATCAGCCGAAAAAAGGGGACACTCCCGAAAACAACCGCGAACAGCGCATCAGGTTCCGATAAAAACCCGGGCTTGTCCCGGGTTTTTTTTGCCCACCGGGCTGGCCCCGGGCGCGACAATTTGCCGCTCTTGTCATGGGCTTGAGGAGGGACGAATGCACGGTCGGTCGACTTGACAGCCCCCGGTCAGGCTGTAAGATACGCTACAGCGTTTGACGCTATCTGAAGCCATTCATCAGCAAACAAAAATCCTAAAGGTACAAGCACATGGGAATGATTCTCGACTTGGTCGAAAAGATGAGATCTCCGGTTGGCATCGTCGTTACGCTGGTTGTTATCGCCGCCGGTGTATTCTTCGTCCGCTGGGTCTTCAACGACGAAGAGAAGCAGTAAGCCTTACTGCCGAGTGGCAAGCTTGGACGTTCCTCTAGCTGGGAACCGCGTCCGCCCTTGCCACCGCCCCATCCGAACAAAACCGAGCGCTTGTCTCGGTTTTTTCGTTCTTGGACAAGCCTGGGGCATGCCTGTCCTTGGCGGCTAGCCTGACCGAACCGTTCATCCCCCCCTGGCGGCTTCCATGCGTATCCTGATAACCGGCGGTACTGGCTTCATCGGCAAAGCGCTGTGCCAGGCACTGCTGGGCGCAGGCCATCGGCTGTGGGTACTGACGCGGCGCCCGCAAGTCGTCCAGCAGCGGATCGGTTCCGGCGTGGTTGCCTTGGCGGATCTGTCCGCCTGGACACAAGGCATGGCCTTCGATGCCATCATCAATCTGGCTGGTGAACCCATCATGGCCAGGTGCTGGAGTCCGGCCCGCAAGCAGGTCTTGTGGGACAGCCGGGTCACGCTGACCCAGCAGCTGATCGGCCGCATGGCCGAGGCGGAGGTGAGGCCCCGGGTGCTCATCAGCGGTTCCGCCATCGGCTTCTATGGCGATCGGGGCGACCAGCCACTAACCGAATCCGCCGAGAGGGGCACCGGCTTTGGGCATGAGCTGTGCGCCGCCTGGGAGGCGGCTGCCCTGGACGCGGAGTCACTGGGCGTTCGTGTCTGCCTGTTGCGGACCGGTCTGGTGGTCGGTCGTCAGGGCGGCTTTCTCAAACCGATGCTGCTGCCATTCCGGCTGGGATTGGGAGGACGGCTGGGCGACGGGCAGCAGTGGATGTCCTGGATTCACCTCGCCGATCATGTCGCCTTGACGCTGTTTCTCCTAGAGACAGCGAGCGTCAACGGGGTTTTCAATGCCACTGCCCCGCAACCGGTCACCAACCGGGCATTCACCCAAACCCTGGCGCAACTGCTGCACCGCCCGGCCTTGTTGCCCCTGCCGGCATGGCTCTTGAAGCTGGCAGCCGGCGAGATGGCAGAGCTGCTCCTAGCCAGCCAGCGGGTGCTGCCGGAGAGGGCGTTGGCCAGCGGTTTCCGTTTCAGTCACGAAACCCTGCAAGCCGCCCTGGAAGACGTTCTGGTGCCCGCGACCGGGCCACACTGATTCCCCGCGCGCGGGATTCAGATCTTCCCCGCGCCGCTCAGCGGTGCGATCCAGTAGTGCAGCGAGGCTCCGGCGAAATCCTGCCGCAGGTGCCCCAGCAGTCTGTCGATCACGGCGTGTTCGGCGTGGATCTCGAAGCGGATCTGCCGCTGGTGACCGGCCACCTGCTCCGCCAGGTTGAGCTGGTCGTGGCGGGCGGAATGGCCGTTGATCGGTCCGCTGCAAAAGCCGTTGCCGGCGGCATGCTCCAGCAGCCAGTCCACCAGCACCTCCTCCAGATGCGCCGGAGCCACCAGGGTCAGCAGGCTGTCGGATGATATGCCGTTACGCATCCCGATCCCTGGCAGCCATGGCGGCCGTTTGCACGACAACTGGGCGAGACGGTTCGCCAAATCGCCGATAGAGGATAGGCAGCAGCAACAGGGTCAGCAGGGTGGATGTGAGCAGGCCGCCGACACCCACGATGGCCAGCGGACGTTGAATTTCCGAGCCCGGCCCGGTCGCGAACAGCAGGGGAATCAGCCCAAATGCAGCGATGCCGGCGGTCATCAGCACCGGTCGTAGCCGCCGCAGGGCGCCCTGGATGACCACCTGTTCCATGGGCATGCCCAAGGCCCTGAGCTGGTTGAAGGTGCTGACCATGACCACGCCGTTGAGAACGGCGATGCCCAGCAACGAGATGAAGCCGACCGACGCCGATACCGACAGATACTCGCCGGCGATCCACAGCCCGTAGATGCCGCCGATCAGCGCCAGCGGGACATTGGCCAGCACCAGCAGGGCCTGCCGCACCGAGCCGAAGGTGGAGAACAGCAGCAGGAAGATCAGCCCCAGCGCTACCGGAATGACGATGGACAGCCGGGTGGCGGCACGCTGCTGATTCTCGAACTGGCCGCCCCAGCCGAGGAAGTAGCCCTCCGGCAGGCTGACCCGCTCGGCTACGGCGCGCCGCGCGTCCTCGACGAAACCCACCAGGTCGCGTCCCTCGACGTTGCTGCGCACCACCGAGTAGCGCATGCCGCGCTCGCGGGCGATTGCCACCGCGCCTTCCACCGCATTGATCGAGGCCACGGCCGATAACGGTACCCGGCGCCCATCCGGCAGGGCGATCTGCAGGGTCGACATCTGTGCCGGCCCGCTGGTGCCGCGCAGCAGCAAGGGCGTGCGGCGGATACCCTCCTGGACGATGCCCAGCTTGCGGCCCTCCACCTGGGTGCGAAGGGTGTCCGCCAGGGCATCGGAATTCAGCCCCAGTCGCCCGGCCGCCAGGCGATCGATCCTGACCACCAGGTATTGCATGCCCTCGTTGCGCAGCGTGAAGACATCCGAGGCGCCGGCGATGCCGCGCATTACCTCGGCAATTTCCTCGGCCTTGGCGTTCAGTACCGACAGCTCCGGGCCATAGAGCTTCACGGCCACGTCGCCACGGACGCCGGTCAGCATTTCCGTTACCCGCATCTGGATCGGCTGGGTGAAGCCATAGGCGATGCCGGGGATGGTGTCCAGCACGTGGCGCAGGCGTTCGATCAAGGCCTCCTTGCCGCCCGCCTGCCACCCGGATTCCGGTTTCAGCACCAGGAAGGTGTCGGTCTCGTTCAGCCCCATGGGATCGAGGCCGATTTCGTCGGCGCCGACACGGGCGGTGATGTGCGCCACCTCGGGGACATGTTCCAGCACCGCTTTCTGGATTTGCCCGTCCATCCTCACCGACTCCTCCAGATTGATCGAGGGGAGTTTCTCGACCTGCACGATGATATCGCCCTCGTCCATGGTCGGCATGAATATCTTGCCGGTCCGGGTGTAGACCAGCAGTGCCGACAGCAGCAGCAGGCCCGCCGTGATCAGCACGGTGCGCGCATGTCGCAGCGACCAGCCCAGCAAGGGTTCGTACAGGGCGTGCAGCCGCCGCGCCAGCCAGGGCTCCTCGTGCTGCACCCGGGTCATCATGAACGAGGCCAGCACCGGGATGACCAGCAGCGAGAACAGCAGCGAGCCACTCATGGCGAAGACATTGGTGAAGGCGACCGGCTTGAACAGCTTGCCCTCCAGGCCCTGCAGCGACAGCAGGGGCACGAAGACGATGCCGATGATGATCGAGCCGGATACCACCGGCGCCATCACCTCGCGCATGGCCCGGTAGATGACATGCAGGCGCGGCAGGCGCGCGCCTTGGGGCTGCGCGGCGAGGTGCGTGGTGATGTTTTCCACCACGACCACGGCCGGGTCGACCAGCTTGCCGATGGCGATCGCCAGCCCGCCAAGACTCATCAGGTTCGCCGTGATGCCGAACTGGTCCATCAGCAGGAAGGCGAACAGCGCCACCATCGGCAGGATCAGGGCCACGGTCAAGGCGGCGCGCAGGTCCCCCAGGAACAGCAGCAGCAGCACCACGACCAGCAGGGTGGCCTCGATCAGGGCGCGGATGATGGTCTGCGTCGCCTTGTCGATCAGCGTGCTGCGATTGTAGAAAACCCGCAGTTCGACCTCCTTGGGCAGGGCCGGGCGGATTTCCCGCAGTTTCTGTTCCACGCCCTGCACCACCTCGCGCGCGTTGGCGCCGCGCATGCCCAGGACCAGTCCCTCGACCACCTCGCCCTGGCCATCGCGGCTGACCGCACCGTAGCGGGTCAGGGCACCGATGCGCACCTCGGCCAGATCGTTGACCGTGATCGGCACGCCGCCGCGATTGGCGACGACAATGGTGCGGACATCGTCCAGCGTGCTGATGCGCCCCTCGGCCCGCACCAGCAGCGACTCCTCGCCCTGGATCAGCCGGCCCGCGCCGTCATTGCGATTGTTGAGCATCAGGGCCGCGGTCAGCGCGTCCATGCTGACCCCGCGCGCCGCCAGCCGCATGCTGTCGGGGATGACCTCGAAGCTGCGGACCAGTCCGCCCAGCGCGTTGACGTCGGCCACGCCCGGCACCGTGCGGAGTGCCGGGCGAATCACCCAGTCCAGCAACCCGCGCCGGTCGGCCAGGCTCAGGCCCTCGCCCTCGACGGTGAACATGAACATCTCACCCAGGGGCGTGGTCATCGGTGCCATGCCGCCCTCGGCGTTGGCGGGCAGGGTCGACCAGACGCCGTTCAGCCGTTCCGCGACCTGCTGGCGCGCCCAGTAGATGTCGGTGCCCTCCTCGAAGTCGAGGGTGATGTCGGTCAGCGCGTATTTGGCGATGGAGCGGAGCATGGTCTGCCGGGGGATGCCCAGCAATTCCACCTCGACCGGGGCGGTGACCCGGCTCTCGACTTCCTCGGGCGTCATGCCCGGGACCTTGACGATGATCTTGACCTGGGTCGGGGAGACATCGGGGAAGGCGTCGATCGGCAATCGCAAGGCTGCCACCCAGCCGGCACCCGCGATCAGCAGCGCCAGCAGCAGGGTGAAGACGCGCTGGCTCAGGGCGAACCGGATCAGGCGCTCCATCACTCGGCGTGCTCGTGTCCGGTCAGCCCGCCGACCCAGGCCGCCTTGAGGCCGGCCACGCCTTGCGCGACGATGCTTTCGCCGCCTTCCAGGCCCTCGTGCAGTACGACGTGATAGGCCTCCTGCCCCGCCACCTGCACCTCTACCGCCTCGAAGCCTCCCTCGCGCTGGACAAAGACGTAACTGTGACCCTCGTGGTGGAATACGGCCGCTATCGGCACCTTGAAGATGCGGTCGGTACTGCGGTGCAGGGTCTGGACATTGACGTTCATGCCGGGGCGCAGGCGGTCGCCGCCCTGCTCGACCCGCGCCCGGACCAGGGCGGTCTGGCTCTGCGGGTCGACGCTCTGGCTGATCTCGATCACGCGGGCGCGTGCCTTCGGGTTGTCGATCGTGACCCGGTCGCCGGTGCGGGCCTCCTTGAGGCGCTCCTGCGGCATCTCGATTTCCAGCCACAGCTCGTCCAGACGACCGATGCGGAACAGCGGCGCCAGCGTATCGACCCGCTGGCCGACGATCGCCAGGCGTTCCAGCACGATGCCTTCGGCCGGCGACAGTACGCGGTAGATGCCGCTGATACGTCCCTCCGTCTTCAGTCGCGCGATCTCCGTCGCCGCCAGCCCGGAAGCCAGCAGCGTCTGCTCGGCGGCGCGCAGCGCGGCCTGCGCCCGTTCGAAGTCGCTGCGGGTTTCCTGCCAGCGCACCCGCGAGATCACCCCCTCGCGCAGCAGGGTATCGTCGCGGCCCATCTTGGCCTCGGCGACGCCGAACACGGACTGGGCATCGACCAGCGCCCGCTGCAGGTCCACCAGGGCAACGCTTTCGATTTCCGCCAGCACCTGACCCTTGGCCACGGTCACGCCCAGGGGCACGTTGACGCGGGTGATGACCCCCGACTGGAGGGCGGTGACGGCAAATTCGTGGGCCGGGGGCAGAACCACCCGGCCCGGGACCTGCGCCAGCGGCAGCGCGGAGACGGGTTCGGGTCTCACGGTGCGCAGGTCCAGGTGGCTGCGCTGCTCGGTGTCCAGGCGGATCAGGTGGTTTTCGGCCTGCGCCCCGAAAGCCAGGCCGAGACCGCACAGGGCCGTTGTCAGTAGGCGGGCGATCATGGCAGAACCCCGACGACCTGGTTGTAGGTGGCCGTATCCTTCTGCACCAGGATGGCACGTTCGGCCGCATCACGGATGGCGGCCTGGGCGCTGGCCTGGATCTTGAGGTAGTCGATCAGCGCGATCTCGCCGGCCTCGAAGGCGATACGGCTCATGTTGATCTGCGTTTCGGCGATGGCCTTGCGGCGCTCGGCGATGGCCAGCGCGGCCTTGTCCACTTCCAGGTTGTGGCGGGCTTCGTGCAGGGCCTTTTCAAGCTGTCGTCGCAGGGTTTCGCGCTGGACGATCTTTTCGTTCAGGGTCAGGTTGGCCTGCGCCACCTGGGGGGCATGCCAGTCGTCGCCGCCGACCGGCACCTGCAAGACCAGGTTGGTACCGGTGCCGAAATTGCCCTGGAGATCGACCTGCGAGCTGTCCGTGCCGACCAGCAGGGTGGGCTGGTTGCCCTGCTTCGACAGGCGGGTCAGCTCCACTTCGGCCTGGGCCCGCTCGACCGAGGCGCTGGCCGCCGCCAGCGAGGGGTGACGCTCGTCGAACTGCTTCAGGGGACTCAGCGGTTCCTCCAGCTTGCGCGGCGCGCGGGTCATGCGGGTGAGATTCTGGTAGGCCTTGCGGGCATGCATGACCTCGGCCTCGGCCTGGACCAGGACGGTCTTCTTTTCCAGCTGGTCGCTTTCCGCCAGCAGGAGGTCCGCCCGTGCCAGGTCGCCGAGCTCGACGCGGCGCTGCACCACGGCGGTCAGGCGCTCGGCCACCTCGTAAATCTGCCGCGCCAGCTCGCGCCGGTTTTCCATCAGCCGCAGGGTCCACAGGGCATCGCGCACCAGGCCGGCCACCTCGTGCTTGAGGGCGACGATATAGCGCTCGACCGCCTGCCTGGATTCCTCCGTCACCTTTTCGCTGGCCTGCTTCTGGCCCCACATCCACAGCGGCACCTGGTAGCCGGACTGGACGTTGGTGATGCCGTCATCCCGGCCGAAAAGGGCGTCATCGATGTATTGCAGGTACAGCATCGGATAGCCGGCGATCCAGCTCGAGCTGCGCTGTTCGAGTGCCCGCGATTCTTCCTGGAAAGCCTGGATGAGGGCATTCTGGGGGTAGCGCTCGAATGTCGTTTCGATCACGTTCCTGAGCGTGAGCCGGTCGTCGAAGACCAGCTCGTCGACATGCACTACCAGCAAATCCTCGTCGGGATCGTAGTTCAGGGCCTGGGCCGCGGGCGGAAGCCACAGGCAGAGAAGCGGGATCAGGAGACGTTTCATGACAGAACCTTGCAGTCACGGGCCATAACCACCTCGCTGGCGTCGAATGGGGTGCCGGTATCGGCCAGACAGCCGATGCCGCGGACCGGAACCTTGCTCAGGTGCCGGTTTCGGGCGGGGCGGGGCGATCGGGCGAAGCGCGCGGCGGCGGGCCACCGGGCTGCTGGCGCCGCGGCTTGCCGGCGGGGGGCTCGCCGATAGCCGGCTCGTGCCGTCGGGGCTGGCGCGACACCGGCAGCGGCGAGCCGGGCAGTCCCGTCACGGTGGCCGGCGACCGTTTCAGCAGCGGATTGCTGCCCTTGACCATGCCCGCCTGCATCACCACGACCCGGCCGCTGCCGGCAGGCGCCGCGGAGGACACACCGCTTGCCCGGGTGGTCAGGGATTCGAGGCCGGGCAGATGCAGAAACCCGCTCGTTTCCGCTGCCGCATGGGCATGCACCCAGGGCGACAGGAACTGCATCAGGATCAAGGCCAGGTGCAGAAGGGCGGGACGGAGTCGGGACATGTAACGGCGCGCGGCAATCTTCCGGAAGAGGCACTATAGTACCGCGTTATGCTTGGCAACGATGGTCGGAAAAGCCCATGACAATTTCCCGGGAGACGCGCGCGGCCAGCGTCATGATCGTCGGTTGCGGGGATATCGGCCGGCGGGTGGCGCGGCTGGAGCAGGCGGATGACCGGCCGGTCGCGGCACTGACGCGCTCTGCCGCCGGCGCCGATGTCCTGGCGGCATGCGGCATTGAACCGGTGCGCGGCGATCTGGACAGTCCCGCCAGCCTCGTGCCGCCCGCCTGCGCGCCGGCTACCCTCTACTACTTCGCTCCGCCGCCGCCCCACGGAACCGAGGATCCGCGTCTGCAGTGCTGGTTGCGGGCCCAGACCGTGTTGCCGGCAAGGCTGGTTTACATCAGCACCAGCGGGGTCTATGGCGATGCCGGTGGCGCCTGGATCGACGAAGACTGGCCGGTGGCGCCGAAGACGGCGCGCGGGCAGCGACGCCTGGCCGCGGAAACGATCCTGCGCCGCTGGCAGGCGGACACCGGCGTGCCGGTGATCCTGCTGCGGGTGCCCGGCATCTATGGTCCCGGCCGGCTGCCGGCCGAGCGCGTTCGCCAAGGCATTCCGGTCCTGCTGCCGGAGGAATCGCCCTACAGCAATCGCATTCATGCCGACGATCTGGCTGCGGCCTGTTTTGCCGCCGCCCGCCAGGGGCAGCCCGGGCGGGTCTACCACATCAGTGACGGGCAGCCGACCACCATGACCGATTATTTCTGGCGCATCGCCGATCTCCATGGCCTGCCGCGTCCGCCCGCCATCACGCTGGCCGAGGCGCGGCGGGTGCTGAGTCCCGCGATGTTGTCCTTCCTGGAGGAATCGAAGCGCCTGGACAATCGGCGCATGTGCGAGGAACTCGGCGTTCAGCTGCGCTATCCGGATCTGGCCGCCGGTCTGCCGGCCTGTCTCTGAGGCATCGGGCCGTTCAGGGGCCGGGCTGGGGCGTGCCGTCGCTGGCGAAGTGCAGCGCCAGCCAGATCGAGACCTGGTCGGGATCGGTCCAGCTCACCCGGTGCCGGCAATGGGCCGGCAGCAGCACCGCATCGCCGGGCGCCAGGTCCAGTTCCTCCGGCTGTCCCTCGATCGCCAGCCGCGCGGCGCCCTGCAGCAGCGCCACCCATTCGTCGCGCGGCTGGTCGTACCATTCGCCGGCGGGTGTCGCATGGCCGCGTGACAGTATGCGTTCGATGCGCAGGGCGGACGTTTCCAGCCAGGTTTCGAAGCGTTCCTGGTCCAGTCGGTCGGGAACCTGCTCCAGCAGGGAGCGGATGCGTAGGGTCATGGCGGGTACCGGGCGGGCTGACAGCCGGGGGCGGCGGCCTGGATTCGGCGCGCCGGCATTTTGATAGAGTAGCGCAACCTGTTTCCGGAGAACGCCGATGACCGCGATCCTGTCTGTCCTGGCCGTGTTTCTCTCGGCCCTCTGGTTCTACCGCACCGCCGCCGCGCGCCGGCAACGCGCGCTGGCCTGGGGCCTGGCCGGGGCGCTGCTCTATTACGGCGGCTTCCTGTTCTGGATGTATGTCGTGCTCCGGAACTTCATGGCCGGCCATTTCCAGGTCCACAGCTTCTGGATCGGGATCGCCATGGATGTTTCGTCGATACTCGTCGGCCTGGCCGGCATGGCGACCTTTCGCTGGCTGGTGTTGTGCCGCAAGGGGGGCTGAGCGCCGCCTTCGCGAAACGGCCGGATTGTGCTTTAATCCCGACTTGCCGAAACAGGGGTGCCTGCCGTTCCGGGCAGCGCTGAGAGAGACCCTCAAACCCGATCCGGATAATGCCGGCGTGGGAAGTTTCCAGGGCCCGTTGCCGATGAACCGGCGGCGAGGCCACCTTCCCCCCCGTCCGCTTCTCCGGTTCGCCCAAGACAGGAGCCGGATATTCCCACCCGATCCATCCAGATCCCCGCCATGCCTGCCGGCGCTTGCGGCGCCAGGCGTTACCCATGAGCGCGCGTTTCGCCGTACTCGGCGGCGGCCTGATGGGCCGGCTGATGGCGGTCTCGCTGGCCAGGGCCGGTCAGTCCGTCGATCTCTTCGATCGCGCCGGTCCGGATGCGGAAGGCTCGGCCGCGCGCGTGGCCGCGGCCATGCTGGCGCCGCTGGCGGAGTCGGTCGAGGCCGAGCCACTGGTCGTCGAGCTGGGCCAGGACAGCCTGTCCCGCTGGCCGGCGCTGCTGGCCGGGCTGTCGCGGCCCGTCTACTTCCAGCGCCAGGGAACGCTGGTGGTCTGGCATGCGCAGGACCGGGACCAGGCCGTGCGGTTCGGCCGGGCGCTGGCGCGCGCCCACCCGCGCCTGCCCGGGGCGGAGCCGGCCCGCGCGCTGTCGGGCGCCGAGATCGCCGCGCTGGAGCCGGGCCTGGGCACGCGCTTCCCGCGCGGGCTGTTCCTGCCGGGTGAGGGCCAGCTCGACAATCGCGCCCTGTTGCCGGCGCTGGCGGACGCCATGCGGGACGCCGGGGTTCGAACCCACTGGCAGGTGATGGTCGCGCCCGAGCAGGTCGAGGCCGACTGGATCATCGACTGCCGGGGGCTGGGCGCCAAGCCCGACTGGCATGCCGTGCGCGGGGTGCGTGGCGAGGTCGTCCGCGTTCACGCCCCCGAGGTGACGCTGACCCGGCCGGTGCGGCTGCTGCATCCGCGCTATCCGCTGTACATCGCGCCCAAGCCCGATGGGATCTATGTCATTGGCGCCACCCAGATCGAATCCGAGGATCTCTCGCCAGCCAGCGTCCGTTCGGCGCTGGAACTCCTGTCCGCGCTTTACTCCGTGCATCCCGGCTTTGCCGAAGCGCGCATCCTGGAGATGACGGCGCAATGCCGGCCGGCCCTCCCGGACAACCGGCCGGAAATCCGCTGGGAAGGGGGGCGGCTGATACGGATCAACGGGCTCTACCGCCACGGCTACCTGATTGCCCCGGCCGTCCTGGAGGCAAGCTTGGCGCTGGTCCGGCACCTGGCGGCGGCGGATACCCTGCGGCCTGCGGACTGGCGTGCCCAGCAGCGCTGGCCGTCCCTGTACCACTTCGAGGAGGCGGCCTGAACGCCATGCACATCATCATCAACCAGCAGGATTTCGACTTGCCGCAAGGCGCCACCCTGGACGACGCGTTGGCGGCCTTCGGTGCCCGGCCGCCGTTTGCCGTTGCCGTCAATCTGGGTTTCGTCCACCGCCAGGACTACCCGACCACGCTGTTGCAGGCCGGCGACCGGGTCGAGGTCGTGCAGCCGGTCGCCGGGGGTTGAGCATGAGCATCCAGGAACGGCCAACCCCGGACGACCGCGATGCCTTGATCCTGTACGGCACCCGCTTCCCCGGCCGCCTGCTGCTCGGCACGGCCCGCTATTCCTCGCCGCGGGTGCTGGAGGAATCGGTACGGGCGGCCCGCCCGGCGATGCTGACCGTTTCGCTGCGCCGGCAGGCCGCCGGGCACAACGAGATCGGCGGCCAGGCCTTCTGGGATCTGCTGGCGCAGCTCGACACCCCGTTCCTGCCGAATACCGCCGGCTGCCACACGCCGGAAGAGGTCTACACCACCGCCATGATGGCGCGCGAGGTGTTCGGCACCGAATGGATCAAGCTGGAGCTGATCGGCGACGACTACACGCTCCAGCCCGATACCCTGAACCTGGTCGGTACGGCCGAGCAGCTGCTGCGCGAGGGTTTCAAGGTGCTGCCCTACTGCACCGAGGATCTGGTGCTGTGCCAGCGGCTGGTCGATGTCGGCTGTGAGGCGGTGATGCCCTGGGCGGCGCCGATCGGCACCGGCAAGGGCGCAATGAATCCCTATGCCCTGCGCCTGCTGCGTGAGCGGCTGGACGTGCCGATGATCGTCGATGCCGGCATCGGCCTGCCGTCCCATGCCTGTCAGGTCATGGAATGGGGTTTCGACGGCGTGCTGCTGAATACCGCCGTGGCCCAGGCCGACGACCCGGTCGCCCTGGCCCAGGCTTTTGCCCAGGCCATCGCGGCCGGCCGATTGGCCCATCGTGGCGGCGCCATGGTCGAGCGCGAGTCGGCCGAGCCCAGTACCCCCGTGATCGGCACCCCGTTCTGGCACCAGGCGTCGGGTTGATGCCCTGGCGGGCCAGCTGCTTACCCCGGAGGAATGCGCATGAAACCCGATGCCGAACGGAGCGCCACCCAGGCCGCATGGCGGCATTTCCTCGACAGCGACCTGGATGCCCTGATCTGCCCGGACCCTGCCGCCGTCGCCGGGCGGGTGCTGGGCCTGTTCCGCCATGCCGCCGTGACCGTGCCGGCCTACCGCGAGCTGCTGGCCAGCCACGGCATTGTGCCGGAAACCATTCGCACGCTGGCGGATTTCGGCCGCCTGCCGCTGATGACCAAGCCCGGCTACATGCAGGCCTGGCCGCTGCCCCGGCGCTGCCCGGGCGGCACCCTGGCCGCTTCCGACCGGGTGGCGGTGTCCTCCGGCTCCACCGGTCAGCCGACCTTCTGGCCGCGCGGCCTGCGGCACGAGCTGGATATTGCCGTGCGCTTCGAGCAGGTGTTCCGCGACAGCTTCCGTGCCCATGAGCGGCGTACGTTGGCCGTGGTCTGCTTCGCACTGGGCAACTGGGTGGGTGGGCTGTTCACCGCCTCCTGCTGCTGGCATCTGTCGCACAAGGGCTATCCGCTGATGGTCGCGACGCCGGGCAACAACAAGGACGAAATCTTCCGCGTCGTCCGTACGCTGGCGCCGGAATTCGAGCAGACCGTGCTGCTGGGCTACCCGCCCTTCGTCAAGGATGTCATCGACGCCGGACTGGCCGAGGGTATCGACTGGTCGCGTCACAACGTGCGCATGGTGTTCGCCGGGGAGGTCTTCAGCGAGGAATGGCGGGCCGAACTGGTGCGGCGGGCCGGTTCGACCTCGCCCTGCCGCGACACGGCCTCGCTCTACGGCACGGCGGATGGCGGCGTGCTGGGCAACGAGACGCCCTGGACCATCGCCGCCCGCCGCTACCTGGCCGAGCACCCGGATGCTGCCCGCGAGCTGTTCGGGGAGTCGCGTCTGCCGACCCTGGTGCAGTACGATCCCGCCAGCCGCTATTTCGAGGTCCACGAGGATACCCTGGTCGTTTCCGGCGACAGCGGCGTGCCACTGGTCCGCTATCATATCGCCGACAAAGGCGGCGTGATCGGCTTCGACGACATGCAGGCGTTCCTGCGCGAGCGGGGCGCCGCGCGCTGGATGGGCGAGGTCCTGGATGGGAGCGCGCCGGTCCGGCCGCTGCCCGTAGTGTATGTCTTCGGCCGCGCCGACTTTACCGTGTCCTTCTACGGCGCCAACATCTACCCGGAGAATGTCACGGTGGGCCTGGAACAGCCCGAGGTCATGGACTGGCTGACCGGCAAGTTCGTGCTGGAGGTGCGGGAGGATACGGATGGCGACAAGCATCTGAGCGTCACCGCCGAACTCCGTCCGGGTCTGACCGGCGATGCCGAGCGGGCCGCCTGCCTGGCCGAGAGCATCCGCGCCCAGCTGCTCCGCCTCAACAGCGAATTCCGCCACTACGCGCCGGCCGAACGCCAGCTTCCCCGGGTCACGCTGCGCGCCTTCGGCGATCCCGAATACTTTCCGGTCGGCGTCAAGCACCGCTATACCCGCCGCTGAGGCGATGGCTGCCGGATTCCCGCGCGCTCTCGCGGGAGAAGTCGGCGGTGTCCGGGGGTAAGATGTGCCAGAATTAAGCGATGGGGTGATCCGCATGCGAAACATTGCTACATGCCGACGGGGCCATGCCATGCTCCGGCCGTGGTGCCTGATGGTATCGCTGGTCTTGCTGTCGCTGGCCGGTCGCGCCGTGGCGCTGCAACTGCCGTCTCCGATCTCCCTGGCGAAGGACGCCAGCCTGAGGAGCCAGACGGTGGAGGTCATCGAGCCGCATGCGACCACGCTGGAGCGGCCTGTCCGCATCGCCTATGTCGGCGTACCGATGCGGGAGGCGTTGACGCGGTGGTTCGGCGAATCCTGGCAGCGGCCGGGAACCGAGGTGGTGTTTCTGGCCGAGGATGGCTATGCCTCGGCCATCCCCGCCGAGAAGCTGGCCCGCCAGCCGGCCTACCTGACCTACGCCCGCGCCGATGGAGCCCCCTTCGAACTGGATAACTGGGAGCAGCGCGAAAGGGTGCCGCTGGCGCCTTACTATCTGGTCTGGGATAACCTCCGGGTGCCGGCACTGCAGCATGACGGTTCGTCCGGCTGGCCGTATCAGGTCACCCACATCCGTTTGCGCCAGCCAGGCGACGATGCCGCGTTGCGGTTGCCGCATGCCGATCTGGAGACGGCGCTGGGCCTGAAGGACACGGTGACGAACTGTCTCACCTGTCACCACCTGCGCGGCTTCGGCGGCGAGAAGTTTCACGAGGACCTGTCCGTCAGTCTTTGCCGTTGGCCCGATGCCGAACTGGTGCGCTGGATGCTCGAGCCGTCCCGCTTCCGTCCGGGCACCAGCATGCCCGCCCTCAACCGCGCCTGGCCGGACGAGGAGCGCCGCCTGGTTGCCCACCGCATCGCCCGCTACCTGGATGGCGTGCGGCGGTCCGATCCCAGGATTTGCGCGAGGGACGCGGGTAAACCGCACTGACCCGTTGAGCCGGCTTGATTCCCCCGGTCGACGGGGCGTCGGTCGGGCGATAGCCTCGGGTCCGGTGAAACTTGAGCGCTTCCTAGCCTGTCCCTGACGGAGTGCTTCTGCGGCAGTGCCGGCTTATCCTCCATGACCGTCCCATGTATCGAAATGCCTTGATCCTGCTTGCCGGCCTGCTTGGCGCGGGCCATGCCGTAACCTCCCTTGCCGATCCTGCCGCCCCGGGCCGGCTTTCCAGGCTGGAAAACATCGTGGTGATCTACCTCGAGAACCACAGTTTCGACAATCTCTACGGGCTGTTCCCGGACGCCGATGGTCTGGCCGGTGCCGCCAGGGAAAGCACGCTTCAGACCGACCGGCAGGGCCGGCCGTTTGCCGTCCTGCCGCGCGTCATGAGTACCTGGACGCAGCCCCCGACGCCTGATCCACGCTTTCCCGAGCGCTTGCCGAACCGGCCCTTCGGGATCGATCGATATGCGCCGCCGACGGAGCGGATCGGCGATCCCACGCACCGCTTCTACCAGCATCAGGCGCAGATCAACGGCGGCCGGATGGATCGTTTCGTCGCCGAATCCAATGTCGGCGCGCTGGTGATGGGATATTACGATGGCCGGCGGCTGCCGCTGTGGGATTGGGCCAGGCGCTATATCTTGGCGGACCGCTTTTTCGCGGCGGCGTTCGGTGGTTCGTTCCTCAACCACCTGTGGCTGACCTGCGCCTGTACCCCGAGGCATCCGCAACCGCCGCAAGACAATACCGCCGTGCTCGACGCCCAGGGAAAGCTGCTCAGGGATGGCGCCTATACGCCCGATGGCTATGCGGTCAACACCCTCTATCCGCCCTTCAGCCCGCGCAGTCCCAAGGCCGACACTCCCGGCAAGGTATTGCCGCCCCAGGTTCAGCCCACCATCGGCGATCGGCTGTCGGACAAGGGTGTGACCTGGGCCTGGTATGCGGGCGGCTGGGACGACGCCTTGGCCGGCCGCGCGGACCCGAGCTTCCAGTATCACCACCAGCCCTATGCCTATTTCAGGCGCTACGCCGATGGCACACCGGATCGTGCCCGGCATCTGAAGGACGAGCGGGACTTTCTGGGGGCCATCCGCCGGGGCCGCTTGCCGGCAGTGGCGTTCTACAAGCCCCTGGGACGCTACAACGAGCATCCCGGGGATGCGGATGTCTTCGCCGGCGAGCAGAAAACGGCCGGGATACTGGCCATGCTGGAGAAGAGCCCGCAATGGCCGCACATGCTGGTCATCGTTACCTATGACGAGCACGGCGGCTTCTGGGATCATGTGCCGCCGCCGGTGGGCGACCGCTTTGGACCGGGCAGCCGTGTTCCCGCGCTGCTGATTTCGCCGTTCACGCGCGGCGGGCGCATCGACCACACGATCTACGACGCGACCGCGATACTGAAGCTGATCGAAACCCGCTTTGACCTGGAGCCCCTGGGGCGGCGCGATGCCGCGGCGGCGAACCTTGCCGATGCCTTAAGGTTCTGACTCCGGTCAAGCAACGGCATCCGGCCATTTTGTTATAGTCCGCGCTGCCAGTTAACCATCTTCCATGTGAGGCCATTGTGGAATCAAATCTCGTCAAGGGCATGATCGGTTTTGCCATCCTGATGATCGTGGGCTTCGTGATCGTGGGCACCACGCGGGAAACCCAGCAGGAGAAGATTCAGGGGGCATTCCTGCAAACGTCCGGCATGCTGAACAGCCTTGCGCTGGACAAATGCTCGGAGGCGGCGCGCAAGGAAATCGGTACCCATCCCTACACGCCGTCCGAATCCCAGAGCGACAGCATGACCTATGTCAGCCTGGTCTGGAACAGCGTTGGCTCCGCGAAGCGGGTGGAGTGCCGCTACATGCTGGATCAGGGCATAACCCTGCTGAAGATCGACGACCGCACCCTGATCGAGAAGACGGCGCCGGTGACGGCCGCGCCAGCCGCCCCGCAATCCGGCCATCATTGATGCCTGGGGCGGGCGGCCCGCCAGCGGCGCTGCGCCCGGCTCGTCATGGGCGTGACGATGGGGCGCCCGCCGCCATCGTCAGGCTTCCCGTTCAGAAAGTGCTTGACATGTCCGTCTCTGGTTTGACATGGTCCAGTGCCCCGCCGATCGTGTGCGGCACGATCCGGCATGCTCGGCGCGGACCCTTGTCCTAACCAATCCTATCGAGGGGTGTCATCATGAATCTGCCACAGAATGTCGGGAAGACGGACAAGTATCTGCGGATCGGCGCCGGTCTTGGGCTGCTGGCCCTGGCGCTGAGCGGCATCATAGGCGTCTGGGGCTATATCGGCATCGTGCCGCTGCTGACCGGTCTCCTTAACACCTGCCCGGCCTATTCGCTGCTGGGGATCAATACGCGCACTGTCGATCGGAGCGAATGAGGTCTGGCATCGCGGCTTGCGCCGGCATGCTGCCGGATTCGATAGCCTTGCGCCCCTGAGCAAGCGGGGCAACGCGGGAGATGCCTGGCCGGCCTGGCGATGGCTGGCATCTCCCGGCCGGTAATGCCCGTACTTGGCTGAACCGGGGCGACGGCGGGTTTATGATTCGCGCAGGCTGAAAAACTCGTTCTTGCCTTTCAGCTCGACGCGGATCTTGCCTTCCCGGGCCAGCCAGCCGATGGCGCGCTGGATTTCATGGCGCTCCAGCCCTGTTGCCTCGATCAGTTTGGTGGCGCTGGCGTTCGGTGTTGCCTGCAGTGCGGTCCAGACCTTGCCGGCAGCGGCTCCCAGGGCTTCGTTGAATGCGTCGCTCATGATGCGGGTTCTCCGGTGAGGTTGTGACGGTATCCGTGGGCTTTACGTCCCCGCGTTCACAGGGCGGAACGCCGCCGGGGAGGTGTCTCCTCCGGCAGCACAATGTTGAGCTCGAGGACCTCGCGGTTCTCGTCCTGTTCCATGTTGACCGTGATGGCGTTCTGTTCAACATGGACATACTTGCGGATGACGTCCAGCAATTCCCTTTGCAGATCGGCGAGATAGGCGGGCTGGTTGCGTTCCGCCCGGCGTTCGTGGGCGACCAGGATCTGTAGTCGCTCCTTGGCGACCGAGGCGGACTTCGGTCGCGAGGACCGGAAATAATCCATCAGGTTCATGCCTTACCCCCGAACAGGCGGCCGAACAGGCCTTTCTTCTCCGCCTCGATGAAGCGGTGCGCAATATTCTCGCCGAGATAGCGGCCGACGACATCCTGATAGGCCTGACCGGCATCGCTTTTCTCGTCCATTACCACCGGCACGCCGGAGTTGGAGGCGTTCAGCACCGCCTTGGATTCCGGGATCACGCCAAGAAGATGCAGGGACAGGATTTCCTGGACATCGTCGACGCTCAGCATCTCGCCGAGCTTGACGCGTTGCGGCGAATAGCGGGTCAGCAGCAGGTACTCGCGGATCGGCTCCTGGTTGGCCTCCGCCCGCCGCGACTTGCTGGCCAGGAGTCCCAGCATGCGGTCGGAGTCGCGCACCGAGGAAACCTCCGGGTTGGTCACCACGATGGCGTCGTCGGCAAAATACATAGCAAGATGCGCACCGCGTTCGATGCCGGCCGGCGAGTCACAGACGATATAGTCAAAATTCTCCGACAGTTCGTTCAGCACGCGCTCGACGCCTTCCTGCGTCAGGGCATCCTTGTCGCGGGTCTGGGAGGCCGGCAGGATGAACAGGTTCTCGCAGCGTTTGTCCTTGATCAGGGCCTGGTTCAGGCTGGCTTCATTGTTGATGACATTGACGAAGTCGTAGACCACTCGCCGCTCGCAGCCCATGATCAGGTCGAGGTTGCGCAGGCCGATATCGAAATCGACCACCGCTGTGCGGTGACCGCGCAGCGCCAGGCCCATGGCGACCGCCGCGCTGGTGGTGGTTTTGCCGACTCCGCCTTTGCCGGAGGTCACGACGATGATTCTTGCCACGAAAAGTCTCCCGATGGTGGTAGCAGTGATTCAGAGTGGTGCGATGACCAGGGCGTCGTCCTGGAGGTAGATCTGCACCAGCTTGCCCCGGAGGGCGTCTTCCTCGTTCTCGCTGGTGCGGTAATGGCCGCCGATGGCGACCAGCTGGGCCTGCAGGTCGGAGCAGAAGATGCGGGCCTCGAGATTGCCCTGCACGCCGGCCAGGGCCCGGCCCTTGAGTGGCCCGTAGACGTGAATGTTGCCGTCGGCCATGATCTCGGCGCCCGGGCTGACCTGTGCCAGCACGATGAGGTCGCCGCCGCTGGCATAGACCCGCTGACCCGAGCGTACCGGCTGGTCGATGACCTTGGTGCTGGCAGCTGCGGGCCGGGGCGGTGGCGGTACGCGGCGGCGCTCCGGCGCTTTCGCCTCGGCGGCAGGCGCTGGCTCGGCGCGCACTTCGGCGAGCACGGCGATCTTTTCCGCCTGCGCCGCCTTCTGCTGGTCCGCTGTGCCGCCGCGCATGCCGACCGGCACCAGGGCGTGTTCCTGGAGCATGCCCAGCAGGGCGATGAAATCCAGCTCCAGTTTCTGGCTGGCGGACAGATCGCCGAGGTCGACGATGATGGGGGCGTGGCGAAAGAATTCCGGCGCCTTGCCCAGCTTCTGGGCGAGCTGCAGGTCCACCTCGGCCAGGTCGCTGGTATGGACCTTGAGGATCGGCAGGGTGATGGAGCCGGACTTCAGCTCGACCGCGGCGGTGCTGTGGGTGGCGGGAGGATTGGCGGACATGGGGAGATTGGGCGCCGGTCTGGCTTGGAATGATAATCTGCCAGCATTCTAACATCGTGCCAAAGCATCTGAACATGAACGGGTTTGTCGCGCCATCCGGGCCCGGGAGCGCCGGCTGGCGGCAGGATTTCAGAGCGTTGCGGCCCGACTACGCGGGCGGCAGCATCGTCAATCTGATGAGTTCGCTGGTGCTGGGCCTGGGAGGCGATGCTACCGGTCATGAGCCGCTGGCGCTGTTGCCGCCGGAGGAAGTCCGCGACTATCGCCAGGTTGCTCTGATCGTTGTCGACGGTCTGGGCGATGCCTTGCTGACGCATCTGGCCGCCGATTCGTATCTGGCCACCAGTCGGCGCGGTACGCTGACCTCGGTATTCCCCTCCACCACCGCTGCCGCGGTGACGACCTTCCTGACCGGGCTGGCGCCGCAGCAGCACGGTCTGACGGGCTGGCACATGTACTTTCGCGAGCTGGGTGCCGTGCTCGCGGTGTTGCCGGGCAGGCCCCGCTTTGGTGGCGTCCCGCTGGGGCAGGCCGGCATCGCGGTCGACCGTTTCTTCGGTCACCGGCCGGTCTTCGAGCGGCTGCCGGTCCCGAGCCAGGTGCTGTCACCGGCCCTGATCGCGCATTCCGATTTCAATCGTGGCCATTGCCGGCCGGCGGCCGTCACGGGGTATGCCTCGATGGCCGAATTTTTCCAAGGTCTGGTCGACAGCCTTTCCCGTCCGCAAGGCCGACGTTTCGTCTATGGATACTGGTCGGAGCTGGATCATATTGCCCACGTCTCGGGGCCGTTCGGCACCGAGGCGTTGACGCATTTCCGCCAGTGGGATGCTTGCTGGGCCGATGCTCTGGCGGCTCTTGCCCGCCGTGGCGACACATTGCTGATCGTGTCGGCGGACCATGGCTTCGTCGAGGCGACGCCCGCCCGTACCGTAAGGCTGGAGGAGCACGCCGAGCTGCAGGATTGCCTGGTGCTGCCGCTCTGCGGCGAGCCGCGGCTCGCCTATGCCTACGTCAGGCCCGGGCGCGTCAGGGCTTTCGAGCGCTACCTCGGACGTTATCTTGCCGATGTGCTGGAGTGCCAGGCCAGCGAGACCCTGATCGCGCAGGGCTGGTTCGGCCCGGGTGCTCCTCACCCCCGGCTGGCCGAACGGGTGGGCGACTATACCCTGGTGATGAAGGAGAACTACGTGATTCTGGACAGGTTGCCGACCGAGCGACCGCTGGCCCTGCAGGGGGTTCACGGCGGCGTCAGCGCCCTGGAAATGACGGTGCCGCTGGTGGTGGCCAGCCGTTGATACACGGCGGGGAGGCGCTCGGCGGCGCGGTCCGCCAGGCTGGCGCCGGGCCGGCCCGCGATGTCCGGTGTCAGTGGCGGATGGTCTGCGGCGGGGGATTGCCGGCATCCTTGGCTGGCGCCGGGCTGTCATTGTCCAGGCCTTCGAGATCCAGGTCCATCTGCCGTTCCAGTTCCTCGTCCAGCGGCGGGTGGCCATCGTGGATGACGAAATTGCGCTGCTGGAAGTAGGCGTTGCGGATGAACTCGTAGCGGTCCACCGATGCCTCGTCCATGATCTTGGACGCGCTCAGCAGGTCTGCGCGCTGGTCGGTCAGGCGCAGTGCGCCGGATCCCAGGACGATCCAGTCCGTGAAGTGCCAGCCGGACATGCTGTACCCCGCCATCGGCGTGATCCAGTTGATCGGATTGGCAGCGGTGTCACCCGCGATACCGAAAAGACCGCGCGGTGTGCTCGGTCCCAGCAGCGGCAACACCATGTAGGGGCCCGAAGGAATGCCCCAGACGGCCAGGGTCTGGTCGAAATCCTCGTTGTGCTTGGCCAGGTTCATCTTGCTGGCGACATCGACGAAGCCGGCGAGGCCGACCGTGGAGTTCACGAAGAAGCGGCCGATATCCTTGCCCGTTTGCAGCAGCTTGAACTGCAACAGGTCGTTGCCGATGACGGTGATGTCCTCGACATTGTTGTAGAAGTTGGTGACGCCCTGGTCGACGACCGATGGCGTGACTTTCTTGTAACCGGTGGCGACCGGCTTCATGACGTAGTCATCAAGCTTGTCGTTGAAGTTCTGCACGCCGCGGTTCCAGTTTTCCAGTGGGTCGCGTTCGTCCTTCTTGGTGGCGTTCGACGAGCAGCCTGCCAGCAACGACAGGGCCAGCAGGGATGCCAGGGAAGGCGATGTGTACGGAGGACGTCTAATCATGATGGGACCCGACAGGACATTCGCGCGATTGAGGTCATGGCTTTCCGGCATACCCGAAGAGACGACCCGCCTGAGTTGGCAAATTGGGGCAATATAATAAGCTTCGCTTGGACAGTCGAGCATAAATTGTACTCAGCCCATGCAGCAACATGAAAAGCCCCTCATGGCTCGACGGTTTCGGGGCTATCTGCCCGTCGTCGTCGACATCGAGACATCCGGCTTCAATCCCAGGCAGAACGCTGTCCTGGAGATAGCCGCCGTCATCACCCGGATGGATGACCAGGGCCAGCTGACGCTGGCCAGCACCCATGCCCGTCATGTGAAACCCTTTCCGGGCGCCAAGCTGGAGGCTTCCGCCCTCAGCTTCAACAAGATCGACCCGTTCCACCCGTTTCGGCTGGCGGTGGATGAAAGGGATGCGTTGCAGGAGATTTTTCAACCCATCCGCGTGGCCGTGCGCGAGAACGGTTGCACACGCGCCATCCTGGTGGGCCACAATCCGGCCTTCGACATCGCCTTCCTGAACGCAGCCGTCGAGCGGGCTGGCGTCAAGAAGAATCCCTTTCATCCGTTTGGCACGTTCGATACCGCCACCCTCAGCGGCCTGGCCTATGGTCAGACGGTGCTGGCCAAGGCCGTGCAGGCTGCCGGCATGGACTGGGACAACGACGAGGCCCATTCCGCGGTTTACGATGCCGAGCAGACCGCAAGGCTGTTCTGCGGCATCGTAAACCGCTGGCAGTACCTGCAATCGCTGACGATTCGCGAATCTCCCTGAACGGCGACGGCAACCGGCGGAGAACTGGTCTGGCTAGTCGTCCGTCGAGCCAGCGGTCGCGTCCTGCAGCATCTTCTGGAGTTCACCCTGCTGGAACAGATCCATGATGATGTCGCAGCCGCCGACCAGTTCGCCCTTGATGTAGAGCTGGGGGTAGGTGGGCCAGTTGGAATAGGTCTTCAGGGCGTCCCGCAGTTCGGGATCCTCGAAGATGTTGACGTGGGTGAAGTGCGCCCCGCAATGTTGCAGGATCTGCACGGCGCGGCCGGAAAAACCGCACTGCGGGAAGGCCGGGGTTCCCTTCATGTAGAGCAGGACAGGGTTCCCGGCCAGCTGCGACTCGATACGCTCAATGACATCCATTGACAGACTCTCCGCAAAGATAAAAACCCAGTAAATTTATCAGAATATCGCCTGGGGCGGTACCGGCGATGTCCATCGCGCGCATGGCATGCCGTTCTCTCCCTGCGGCGAACAGCTTGTCCACCGGTCCATGCCTTAACTCGGGCGCGACCCTGGTGGATAATGGATCATCCACTTTCACCACGATAACCGGAGTCTCGCATGCACCGAATTACCCTGATCCCTGGCGACGGCATTGGCCCTGCGATCGTCGAGGCGGCGGTGCAGGTCATCGACGCCACCGGCGTGTCGATCGACTGGGACCGCCAGCTGGCGGGCATGGCTGCCGTCGAACAGCTGGGTAATCCGCTGCCCGAGGAAACGCTGGCATCCATTCGCGCCAACCGGCTGTGCCTGAAGGGACCGCTGACCACCCCGGTCGGCGGCGGTTATCGCAGCGTCAATGTCACCCTGCGCCAGGCCTTCAACCTCTACGCCAATGTGCGTCCGGCCGTATCCTTCGAGGGAACCGACACCATTTTCAGGGACGTCAACCTGATGACCGTGCGCGAGAATACCGAAGGGCTCTACGCCGGCATCGAGCATTTCATCCAGGTCGATGGCGAGAAGATCGCCGCCGAGAGTGTCGCTGTCGTCACCCGCAAGGGCTGTGAGCGCATCATCCGCTATGCCTTCGACTACGCCCGCAAGGCCCAGCGCAAGCGGGTCACCCTGGTGCACAAGGCCAACATTCTCAAGTGTACCTCCGGTCTGTTCCTGGAAATCGGGCGCGAGATCGCCAAGGAATATCCGGACATCGCCTTCGACGACCGTATCGTCGACGCCTGCTGCATGCAGTTGGTCATGAAACCCGAGAGTTTCGACGTCATCGTTACCACCAACCTGTTCGGCGACATCCTCTCCGATTTGGCGGCGGGCCTGATCGGCGGGCTTGGGCTGACCGCCGGCGCCAACATTGGCACCGACGCCGCCATCTTCGAGGCCGTTCATGGCAGCGCGCCCGACATTGCCGACAAGGGCATTGCCAATCCCACGGCCATGATTCTCGCCGGCGCCATGATGCTCGAACACCTCGGCGAACTCGCCGCTGCGCGCCGCATCGAGCAGGCCGTTCGCGACGTCATCCGCGAGGGCAAGTCGGTGACGCCGGACATCAAGCCGGGCTCCACCTGCGGAACCCGCGACATCGCTGCAGCCATCATCGACAAGGTCAGGGGCTGAGGTCGGCGCCGTT
The DNA here is from genome assembly GCF_054657115.1 of Methyloparacoccus murrellii. Taxonomy (NCBI): domain Bacteria; kingdom Pseudomonadati; phylum Pseudomonadota; class Gammaproteobacteria; order Methylococcales; family Methylococcaceae; genus Methyloparacoccus; species Methyloparacoccus murrellii. The sequence goes on from NZ_BAAHXD010000024.1 coordinate 30,949, forward strand.
TCACCGCGCGGTAGCTCGCTGACGGCTTGCCGGTAATCGCGGCTCGCGTTAAAATCTGCGCTTATTCCTGACTGTCCCCTTCGTCTAGCGGTCCAGGACTCCGCCCTCTCACGGCGGCAACAGGGGTTCGAACCCCCTAGGGGACGCCAATTCAGTGGCTGACAGCAAACCCGAGTTTTCGGGGATCCTGGCCTGCCGCGATCCGCAACCGCCCTCGGGCGGTTTTTTGTTGTTCGGCTCCCCGCGCGGCGCGGGCCTTCCCTGGCCCGACAGCGACGCCCCCCTCAGCGGCCGAAGAGCGCCTCGCGAATATTGCGCGAGGCGTTGAGCGCGGCTTCGGAAAGCTCGTCGGCGACCTCCATCTGCCGGAAGGTATCGCGCAAATGGTCCAGGATCACGTCGAAATGCCGGTCCCGCAGCCCCTTGTCGAAGAATTGGGCGAATGCCTCGCGGAGATCGGGGGCTTCCCCTGCCTCATCGTCTCCCCGCAGGGCCACGGTCAGGAATGACTTGTGCTTCGCCCCCTGGTCCGCCCGGCTGACCCCGAACAGGAAGTAGTTGATGCGCGGGTCGCTCATCAGCTTGTCCGTCAGGATGTCGACGGCATTCTGGATGGCTTCGTCGCCGCCCAGCTGCTCGCGCAGCGAGGCGGCCTCGGCTATCACCGGTTCCGGCTTGCGACCCTTGTCCTGCTTGCCGGCCGCCGGTTCCGGTTCCGCGGGCGGAGTCTCCTCGACAATGGTTTCGTCCTCGGCCGGGACTTCGGCGGTGATCTCGGTTTCTTCGCTCATGGGGTTCTCCTCAATATTCTTGACCGAATCGGTTTGTTGTTCTGCGAGGTCGCTGGCGGCGAGCGGTACCGGCCTGGAGGGACGCGGGTGTCACGTGGTCCAGAGACCGGAACACATTGTTTCAGAATTGTCACAGGGGCTCCAGTCTTGGCCGACGGTCACCACGGACGTGAAGGCGGGCGGCCATGAAGCAGGTGATCGAGCAACAGATCCTCGCGGGCCATGGGCCTGACCAGCAGGAGGCCAGCGACGAAACCGCCCGCATGGGCCCAAAAGGCAACACCCCCACCGGCTTCCTGCAATGCCGGAATGCCCGAGGCCAGCTGGATGACGAACCAGTAGCCGAGCATGAAGATGGCGGGTACCACGATGGTCGTGGCGTAAAAGCCCAGGAAGACGAAGGTGATGATGCGGGCATGGGGATAGAGCCGGGCATAGCCGCCCATGACGCCGCCGATCGCGCCGGAGGCGCCCACCATGGGGATGGCAGCGGCGGGATTCGAAAGCATCTGCGCCAGGGCCGCGGCCAGCCCGCAGAGGAGATAGAAACCCCAGAACCGGACCGGCCCCATGGCGTCCTCGACGTTGTCGCCGAACACCCAGAGAAACCACAGGTTGCCGATGAGGTGGAACCAGCCCCCGTGCAGAAACATGTGGGTTACCAGGGTCAAGGCCGATCCGCCTCCTGCTTCGAGCCGGCAGGCCAGTCCCTCGCCCAGCGGAATCAGGCTGCCCGGTGCGGCAAGATGCAGCAGTTCGCCGGGAATCAGGCCCCAGCCGCAGAGCGAATGCGCCAACGGTGCCGCGCTGCCGAAGCCCTGAACCAGTCCCCATGCCGCCAGGTTGAAGCCGATGATGCTGATGACGGCGATCGGGGTGCGCAGGGTGGGATTCTCGTCACGCAAGGGAAACATGGAAAACCTCTCGGAGTCGTGATGTGGCGCGTCTGGTCCCGGGCACCCGGGCGTTGTTCGTGGGCTTCATGTTACGTGAACCCCGGCGGCAACGCGGTCTTGCCACGCGGCTCCATCGGCCAGGATCAGGCGAGGTCGATCGGGTCGACATCGACCGACCAGCGTACGCCGCGAGCCGATGCCAGCCCGGGAGCCTCGGCCACCAGGCAATCCAGCAGGCCGTGCAGCGTTCGCCGCTGTTCGGCCTGCAACAGCAGCTGCCATCGATGGCGATTGCCGCGCCGCGCCAGGGGGGCGGGTGCGGGGCCCAACGTCTGTAGCACCTGGCCGGTTTGCTCGCGTGCCCGTGCCGCGATGGCTTCCAGGAACTGCCGGGCCAGCGTGCTGTCCCGGGCATCTGCCCGCCACAGGGCTTGGTAGGCGTAGGGCGGCAGTCCGGCCGCTTGACGCTCGGCGAGGCAGGCGCGTGCGAAGGCCGGGTAGCCCTCCTGCACCAGTGCCAGCAGCAGGGGGTGAGCGGGATGGCGGGTCTGCAGGATGACCGTGCCGGGCCTGCTTTCCCGCCCCGCCCGGCCGGCGACCTGCAGGATCAGCTGGGCGGTGCGCTCGCCGGCCCGGAAGTCCGTGCTGTAGAGACCGGCATCGACGTCGAGGATGCCGACCAGGGTTACTCCGGGAAAATGATGGCCCTTGGCCAGCATCTGCGTGCCGATGAGCATGTCGACGTCACCGTTGTGGATGGCCTGCAGCATTTTTTCCAGGGCGCCCCGGCGGCGCGTGCTGTCCCGGTCGATACGGGCAATGCGGGCGCCCGGGAAACGTTCGGCCAGGGCTGCCTCGATCCGTTCGGTGCCCAGACCCAGCGGCCGCAGATCGCTGCCGGCGCAGTCGGGACAGCGCGCCGGCAGCGGGCGCTCGTAGCCGCAGTGATGGCAGCGCAGGCGGCTTTCCCGGGCATGTATCACCAGGCGCGCGTCGCAATGCCGGCAGGGCGCGACCCAGCCGCAATCGTGGCAGATCAGGGTCGGGGCAAAGCCGCGCCGGTTGACGAACAGCAGCGTCTGCTCGCCGCGCGCGAGGGTTTTGGCCATCCGGGCCATGAGGCCAGCGGACAGGCCTTCCTGCAGCGGCTGGGCGCGAATGTCGAGCACCTGAAAGCGTGCCATCGCGGCATCGCCAGCGCGGTAGGGGAGCTGCAGATGCGCATAGCGACCCTGGGCCGCGTTCAGCAGGCTCTCCAGCGATGGCGTGGCGGACCCCAGGACAATGGGGATCCGGGTCTCGCTGGCGCGCTTGACCGCGACATCGCGCGCCGAAAAGCGGAATCCTTCCTGCTGCTTGAAGGCGCTGTCATGTTCCTCGTCCAGAACGATCAGGCCAAGGTTCCGCGCCGGGGTGAACACCGCCGACCGGGTACCAAGCAGTATGGCGGTTTCCCCGCGTTGCAGCGACAGCCAGGCCCGGTGCCGCTCGCCATCGGGCAGCGCTGAGTGAAAGCGGGCGATGGGGACCGCAAACCGGGCCCGGAAGCGGGCCTCCAGCTGTGGCGTCAGATTGATCTCCGGCAGCAGGATCATGACCTGCCGGCCGTGTGCCAGCACGGCCTCCGTCAGGCGTAGGTAGACCTCGGTCTTGCCGCTGCCGGTGACGCCCTCGAGGAGGAAGGCCCGGTAGCCGTCCAACGCTGCCCGGACGGCGTCGACGGCGGCGGCTTGGTGGGCATTCAGGGTGAGTGCCGGACTGGGATGAGGCATCTCGCTGGCGGTGGGCGCGAAGGGCTCGGGTGTCGTTTCCCGCCATGTCGCCAGGCCCTTGCGCACCAGCGCCCGGGCCGTGGCGGCAAGGCCGGCATCGGCGAGCGCCTCGGCCGGCAAGCCGCTCGGTTGGTCGCGCAGCCGCCGCAGCAGCTCGGCCTGGCGGGGCGCCCGGCCGGGCGGTAACGTCGGTGCAACCGTGGTCTGGCAGAGTCGCCGGGAGACGGGTGGGCTGGCGGACGCTCCCTTGCGCAGCAGGGTTGCCAGCGCGGTGGCGATCACCTCGCCGATGGGATGGTGATAGTACTGGCTGGCCCAGGCCAGCAGGCCCAGGTCCCGGTCGCTCAGCAACGGGGTTTCGTCGAGCACGGCCAGCGCCGGGCGCAGCTTGTCGATCAACGTTTCCGGATTGTCCGCGAGCCCCACCAGCATGCCGACCTTGCGGCTGTGCCCGAACGGCAGTTCGAGGCGTATGCCGGGCTTCAGGCGCTCCGCCGGCACGTCCGGCGGAGGCAGGTAGTCGAACAACCGGTGCAGGGGTGCGGGGATGGCTACCTGCAAAATCAGGGGCATGACCACGGCTCGGGCTGGCGGCGCAGGCGCAGGCGCAGGCCTCGACCTCGGATCGGATAATGGCGGGTTTCCACACATTCTGTGGATAACGTTGTGGATGCCGGGTGCAAGAGAGGTCCCGAGGGGCGTGTTTGCTGGCGTTGGTCAAATTGACCGAAGTTTGGACGATTTTTCCCTGTCAAGCAAAATCAACAAGTTATGGTGGTGTGCCGGTTGGCGGATCTGGCGGGTGGGCAAAATTTCTGGTTGACAGACAATTTTTATACACTGTGCATAACTCAACGAACATTCAATCGCTTAGCTCAGACTCATGTTGTAACCGACACACTCGAAAGCGGAGGAGGAACGATGGAGATTTGTCAGCTGCAGGTGTTGCGCACCGATGCCTCGGGCATGCCGCTGGAATGGCTGGGCTACCAGGATGCCGCGAAACTGTATCACCTGGGCATGGTGGCCTATAGCTGTGGCACCCCGCTGTACACCCTGCGGGGGGGCGTCAACGCCAGGAGCGGTCGGCGCAGCCTGATCGAGGTCAACTCCATCATCGCCACCTACCATCACCACCGGAGCGGGCGCGGCATCGGTCCCGACTATGTGCCGCCGCTCAGCAATCCCGCCCTCTTTCGCCGCGACGACCACCTTTGTCTGTATTGCGGTTTCCCGTTCCGCCATGCCGACCTGTCCCGCGACCATGTCAAGCCGCTCAGCCAGGGGGGCGGGGATTGCTGGTCGAATGTGGTCACCGCCTGCAAGCGCTGCAATAACCACAAGGCCGGGCGGACGCCGGAACAGGCCGGCATGCAGCTGCTGGCCATCCCGTTCACGCCGACCCACGCGGAATATGTCTATCTCCAGGGGCGGCGGGTCCTCAGTGACCAGATGGAGTTCCTGCGGGCCCACTTTCCGCGCAAGAGTCCCCTGCACCGACGGCGATCCTGACCATCGGGCCGTCACGGTCGCGGCGATTCGGCCGTAAACTGCTCCCCGCCCGGCGACGCCGGGGCGGCGGCCTGGCCTGGCCCTGGCGTCGCCGGATCTGTCGCTGTCTTCCTGCCGCATTCCAAGGCTCATGAGTGCCCGTCACAAGAACCGACCGAAACCCGTTGTCGCGCCGCCCTGGCACTTGCTGGAGTCCTGGCAGACCGTCGCCTGGCTCAAGGTCGACCCCGGGCAGGGGCTCGGGCACGCGGAGGCGCGGGCGCGGCTGGCCGAGCATGGCCCGAACGAGATCCGCGAGCACAAGCCCCGCGGTCCGCTGCGAATGCTCCTCGGCCAGTTCGCCGACTTCATGATCATCGTGCTGATGCTGGCCGGTGTCGTGTCCGGCCTGATCGGCGAATTCTCCGACACCATCGCCATCATCGTCATCGTGGTGCTGAACGCGATCATCGGCTTCGTCCAGGAGTTTCGTGCCGAGCGCGCCGTCGCCGCGCTCAAGCGCCTGGCCAGTGCCTCGGCCCGGGTAAGGCGGGAAGGCCAATGGCAGACGCTGCCCGCCAAGGAACTGGTGCCCGGCGATCTGGTGATGCTGGAGGCCGGCAATGTCGTGCCGGCCGATCTGCGGCTGCTGGACGTTGCCCGGCTGAAAGTCGAGGAGGCGGCCCTGACCGGGGAATCCCACCCGGTCGAAAAGATGGATGTGCTGATCCGCGAGCTGGAGTCGCCGCTGGGCGACCGCACCAACATGGCCTACAAGGGCACCATCGCCACGTGTGGCCGGGCGGTGGGCGTCGTGATCGCCACGGGCATGGATACCGAGCTGGGCAGGATCGCGGAATTGCTGCACCGCGAGAAGGAAGCCCGCACACCGCTGCAGAACCGTCTCGCCAGCTTCGGCAAGCGGCTGGCGCTGCTGGTGCTGGCCATCTGCGCCATCATCTTCGGCGTGGGGCTGCTGCGCGGCGAGCCGCCGCTGCTGATGCTGCTGACCGCCATCAGCCTGGCGGTGGCGGCCATTCCCGAGGCATTGCCGGCGGTGGCGACGGTTTCCCTGGCCCTGGGGGCCCGCCGGATGGTGCAGAAGCAGGCCCTGATCCGGCGCCTGCCGGCGGTGGAAACCCTGGGCTCGGTCACCTACATCTGTTCCGACAAGACCGGTACCCTGACCCTCAACCGCATGCAGGTCGAGGCTTTCTTCTGCGAGGGGCGCCAGAGCAAGGGGCTGGACCCCGCGGTTTCCCCCCGGCTGTTGCAGGCCCTGGTACTGAACAATGACGCGCGTGCCGATGGGGATGGCCGGCTGGTCGGCGATCCGACCGAGATCGCGCTGTATGAAGCCGCCCGGTGGGCGGGCATCGATGGCCCGGCGGCCGTGGCGCAGAGCGAACGGCTGGACGAACTGCCCTTCGATTCCGAACGCAAGCGGATGACCACCCTGCATGTGCACGGGACACGTTTCGTGGCCTACATCAAGGGCGCCCCGGAAGCCTTGCTGCCGTTGTGCGTGAGCGAGTGGAGCGGGGGCGCCGCCCGGCCGCTGGCGATCGAACCGATTCTGGCTGCGGCCGAGCGGATGGCCGCCGGAGGGCTGCGCGTGCTGGCGCTGGCCTGCCGTGATTTCGCCCAGCGGCCGTCCGACTTCAGCGTGTCCACGATCGAGACGGAGCTGTGTTTCCTGGGGCTGGTCGGCCTGCTGGACCCGCCCCGTCCGGAGGCCCGCGAGGCCGTGCGACTGTGCCGGACGGCCGGCATTACCCCGGTCATGATCACCGGCGATCATCCGGCCACCGCGCGGGCCATCGCCATGCGGCTGGGCATGGCCGACGCGGACAGCCCGGTGCTGACCGGCGCCGAGCTGGCGAGCATGAGCCCGGAGACCTTCGCGGCCCAGGTGGCCACGGTGAGGCTCTATGCCCGCGTCGCGCCCGAGCAGAAGATCCGGATCGTCAAGGCGCTGCAGGGCCGGGGCGAATTCGTGGCGATGACCGGCGATGGTGTCAACGACGCGCCGGCGCTGCGGTCGGCCAACATCGGCATCGCCATGGGCAAGATCGGCACGGATGTGGCCAGGGAAGCCGCGCACATGGTGCTGCTGGACGACAATTTCGCCACCATCGTCGCGGCGGTGCGCGAGGGGCGCCGGATCTTCGACAATATCCGCAAGTTCATCAAGTACACCATGACCAGCAATTCGGCGGAGATCTGGACGCTGTTCCTGGCGCCGTTCCTGGGGCTGCCGATCCCGTTGCTGCCGATCCATATCCTGTGGATCAACCTGGTCACCGACGGCCTGCCAGGGCTCGCCCTGGCGGTGGAGCCCGAGGAGCGCGGCATCATGCAGCGCCCGCCGCGACCACCCCGGGAAAGCATCTTCGCCCACGGCATGTGGCAGCACATCCTCTGGATCGGGCTGTTGATGGCCGGGGTGTCGCTGTTTGCCCAGGGCTGGGCCTACCAGACCGGCTCCACGCACTGGCAGAGCATGGTGTTCACCGTGCTGACGCTGTCGCAGATGGGCCATGTGCTGGCCATCCGGTCGGAATGGGACTCCTTTTTCCGCCAGGGGCCGTTCTCCAACGGGCCGCTGCTGGGCGCGACGCTGCTGACCCTGGCCTTGCAGATGGCGGTACTGTACGTGCCATTCCTGCAGCCGATCTTCAGGACCGAGGCGCTGAGCGCCGGTGAACTGGGCTTCTGCCTGGGGCTTTCGGCCATCGTGTTCGTGGTGGTCGAGTGCGAGAAGTGGCTGCGTCGGCGCGGCTGGATTTACCGTGCGGAATGACCCTGGATACCCGGCCGGATCGCGGCCCTCGAGCGTTGGGAGACACACCATGAACCTGAGTCACCACCACCAGGCGCGCCGCCGCCTGCTCGCCGGACTGGCCGGGCTGTTGCTGGCTCTGCCGGCCGCGGCCGATGTGGGCGTCTACCTGGCGACCGTGGTGGCGATGGATGGCAGCTACGGCCTCTATGACACGCGGGGCGCCATCCTGGATGGCAGCTATCGCCTGCCGGTGGAAATCGAGGACGACCAGGTGACCCGCATCGTGTTACCGGATGGCGCCCGCCTGAACGTGGTGGGCGGGGTGTTGCACGGCCTGATGGCGACGGCGATGAGTTACGGCGGGCAGCGGTTCCGCATCGAGGTGACCGACGACCGGTTCCGGCGCGAGGATACCGCCAACGACGAAGTGTCCGACTCGCCGCCGGACGACGGCTGAGGGCTGCCGGCGCGCGCCTGGCTCAGGTTTCCTGCAACTGCAACGCCACTTCCCGCCAATCTCCGGGGCCGGTGATCCGGTAGCCGCGGAGTTCCAGCACGCCCTTGGTGTCGAGGCCCACGATCAGCCGCAGCACGTCGGGAAAGACATCCGCCGCGCATTCATCCGCCGTGGGCAGTGGCGGGCCATCCGGGCGGGAGCGGAGGATCGCGAACAGGTTCTCGCCGGCCGCCTCGAGCGACCGCGATGCCGACGCCAGGTTGCCCGGTTGCCAGGGCGAGGCACCATGGGGTGTGGCATTGACCGGGTGACAACTCAGGGGGCTCGTCCCCTTGGCGCCGACCAGCCCGGCAATCGGACATTCGGGCGAAAGCTGGGCCAGGTGCAGGATCTGGTTGACCAGCGGGCGGGGCAGGGCAATCGCGGTTTCGGGCATGGCTTGGGCCTGGATGGAGGGGGTTCCCTCGTATCTTGCCAGAGTGGCGCGGGGATGTCCCTGCAGGTCGCGGTGCGTGCGGATGTCGCGGTAGCCATGCCGGACCAGCAGCGCGGCCAGCGGGGTGGCCTGATCGTAGCCATGTTCCAGCAGCAGCGTGGCCCCCGGCTTCATGTGCGAGGGCGCGTCCCGGACGATGATGCGCAGGGCCTCCAGCCCGTCCGGGCCCGACGCCAGCGCCAGGGGCGGCTCATGGCGCAGGTCGCCCCGGGACAGGTGCGGGTCGTCCGCGGCGATGTAGGGCGGGTTGCTGACGATCAGGTCGAATCGTTCGTCCGGCGCCAGCGGCGCCAGCCAGTGGCCTGCGCGGAAGGCCACGTTGCCTGCGCGCAGCCGGGTCGCATTGGTCCGCGCGATCGCCAGCGCGGCGGGACTGGTATCGATGGCCACGATTCGGTCGTCGGGACGCTCCAGCCCCAGGGTGATGGCGATGATGCCGCTGCCGGTGCCGAGATCGAGGAGGGTGGCCGGTTGCCCGGCCGGCAGGACGGCCAGGGCCAGCTCGATCAGCAGCTCGGTTTCCGGTCGTGGGACCAGAACGCCCGGTGCGACATGGAACGTCCGCGACCAGAATTCCCGCAGACCAGTCAGGTAGGCGACAGGCCAGCCCTCGCGGCGGCTCTCGATCAGCGCCCGATACCGTTCCGCCGCTTCCGGCGCGAGAAGCCGTTCCGGCCAGGCGCGCAGGGTGGTGCGCCCGCAGCCCAGCACGTGTGTCAGCAGCACCTCGGCATCCAGGCCGGCGCTGGCCGAGTGGGCGGCCAGCACCGCGCATCCCCAGCGCAGTGCGCCGCCCATGGTTTCCGGCGCCGGGCTGGCGGCGGACACGGGCTATTCCTCGGACAGCTGGGCCAGCAGTTCGGCCTGGTGTTCGCGGATCAGTGGCTCGAGAACGGGGTCGAGATCGCCTGCCATGATGGATTCGAGCCGATACAGGGTCAGGTTGATGCGGTGATCGGTCAGCCGTCCTTGCGGAAAGTTGTAGGTGCGGATGCGTTCGGAACGGTCGCCGCTGCCGACCTGGAGCTTGCGCGAGGCGGCGATCTCGGCGGATTGCTTGTCCTGTTCGGCGGAGAGAATGCGCGATTGCAGCAGGGACATGGCGCGGGCACGATTCTTGTGCTGGGATCGCTCGTCCTGGCACTCGACCACCACGCCGGTCGGAAGGTGGGTGATGCGGATGGCGGACTCGGTCTTGTTGACGTGCTGGCCGCCGGCGCCGGAGGCGCGGTAGGTGTCGATCTTGAGATCGGCCGGGTTGATGTCGAATTCGATTTCCTCGACCTCCGGCAGCACGGCGACGGTGCAGGCCGAGGTATGGATGCGGCCCTGCGCCTCGGTTTCCGGCACCCGCTGCACGCGGTGGGTGCCGGCTTCGAACTTGAGCTGCGAGTAGACATCCTGGCCGCTGATGCGCAGGATGATTTCCTTGTAGCCGCCCAGTTCCCCCTCGCTTTCGCTGATGACCTCGGATTTCCAGCCTTTCTGCTCGGCATGGCGGAGGTACATCCGGTACAGATCGCCGGCGAACAGCGCGGCCTCCGCACCACCGGTGCCGGCGCGGATTTCCAGGAAGATGTTGCGCTCGTCGTTGGGGTCGCGGGGCAGCAGGAGAATCTGGAGTTGCTGCTCCAGCCGCGTCAGCCGGGCCTCGGCCTCGGCGAACTCCTCCCGGGCCATGGCGCGCACCTCCGGGTCCGGATCGTCGGCAAGGCTGCGCGCATAATCCTGCTCGTCCTGCGCCGTCCGGTATTGCCGGAAGGCGCTGACCAGCGGGTTGAGCTGGGCATACTCGCGGCTGAGGGTGCGGAAGCGGTTCTGGTCGTTCTGGGTCTCCGGCTCGGCGAGCAGGGCGGTGATTTCCTCGAAGCGCTGGTCGAGCTGCTCCAGCTTCTGGCGAATGGATGGTTTCACGAATCAGTGACTGTCCTTGAGTTGAAAGAGCTCGCGGGCGGCGGCGATGAGATCGTGCCGTTCGTGGATGCCGGCCTGCCTGAGCTGGGCGCTGGGGGCATGCATCAGCTTGTTGGTCAGCCGGTGGGCCAGCAGCTGCAAGGCTTCCTCGGGCGGGTGACCGGCCCTGAGCAGCCGTTGCGCCTGCGCCAGGGTCTGGTCGCGGAGTCGTTCGGCCTGTTCGCGCGTGTCCCGTATGGTACGGGTGGCGCCCTGGGCGCGCAGCCAGCCGAGGAAATGGACCACCTCGATGTCGATGATTTCCTCCGCCTGCTTGGCGGCTTCCTGGCGCGAGCGGAGATTCTCCTCGACCGTGTTGCGCAGGTCGTCGACGGTATACAGGTAGACATCGCGCAGTTGCTCGACCTCGGGCTCGATATCGCGCGGCACGGCGAGATCGACCATGAACATCGGCTTGTGGCGGCGTGCCCGGATGGCGCTTTCGACGCTGCCCTTGCCGAGGATGGGCAGCTGGCTGGCGGTGGAGGAGACGATGATGTCGGCGCGTGCCAGGTGGCGGGGCAGCTCGGCCAGCGAGATGGCGAAACCGTTGAATTGCTGGGCCAGGCTGTGGGCGCGGTCGTAGGTACGGTTGGCGATGATCAGTTCGCCCAGCCGGTTTTCCGTGAGGTGGCGCGCGGTCAGTTCGATGGTTTCGCCGGCGCCGATCAGGATCGCCGTCTGGTTGCTCAGATCCTCGAAAATGCGCTTGGCCAGCCGGACGGCGGCGAAGGCCACCGAGACGGGGCTGTTGCCGATGGCGGTGTCGGTGCGGACCTTCTTGGCGGCGGCGAAGGTGTGCTGGAACAGCTTGCCGAGCGTCTTGCCGAGTGTCCCGGCATCGCTGGCAGCCTGGTAGGCCGTCTTCATCTGTCCCAGAATCTGCGGCTCGCCGAGCACCATCGAATCCAGCCCCGAGGCCACCCGGAACATGTGGCGGATGGTGGCGCTGTCGGTGTGGGTGTAGAGGTAGGACTGGAAGTCGGCCGGCTCCAGGCCCTGTTCATGGGCGATCCAGTCCACCAGTTCCCGTCGTGTGTCGTGGGCCGTGCCGCAGTAGAGTTCGGTGCGGTTACAGGTGGAGAGGATGGCCGCCTCCTCGATGCCGGGCAGGCGGCTGAGCTTGCGCAGGGCATCCATCACCCGCTCGGTCGGAAAGACCAGGCGTTCCCGCACCGAAACCGGCGCTGTATTGTGATTGAGTCCCAAGGTGATGATGGCCATGCGGCTACAGCGTCTGTAATCAGACTATAATTCTAAGAATATTTGCCCTTTCCGGCCATGGATGCCCGGAAATTGCCTGGAGGAATCCTTCGGGCCCGCCGGTTGGGTCCGGTCGGAGCGCCGCCCAATCTTGCCTCATCTGCCAACCTTTTCCCCGATGGCCTGTCATTTGGGGCATCTTTCCCGGAATACCAGTTCTCAACGAGGCGATGCCGAGCGTGGTCAAGCAAATTCTCTACTGGATGGTCACCGGTGTCCTGTGGGCATCCGGGTGTGCGGGGGTGCACTCCTCGCCGGAGTCGGCAACGCAGCAGGGTGCGGCGGGCGGTGCCGACCCGGCGCCACCGGAGGGGGCCGGTGCGCCCATCTACCTGATGCTGGTCGGCGAGGTTGCGGGGCAGCGCGGGCAGTTCGATGTGGCGCTGAACCATTATCTCGAACTGGCGCGGTTGGTTCCCGACGGCCGCGTCGCCGAGCGCGCCACCCAGATCGCGCTGTACGTGAAGAATGCCGACAAGGCGCTGGAGGCGGCGTCGATGTGGGCCGAGCGCGAGCCCAGGAGCCTGCCGGCCCACCGTATCCGGGCCATGCTGCAAATCAAGGCCGGGGATACCGGTGCCGCCGCGCAGGCGTTCGGCCGGCTTCTCGAGCTCAAGGATCCGGAGCTGGAGAATACCCTGGTCGAACTGGTCCGCTGGATGGATTCGGAGCTGCCGAAGGAGCAGGGCTTGCAGGTGATGCAGACGCTGGCCGAGAAATACCCCCGGGTCGCCGAGATTCATTTCGCCTACGCGCTCCTGGCCAGCAACAAGGATGCCGCGATGACCGCGCGGGTCGAGACCGATCGGGCGCTGGCCATGCGGCCCGGCTGGAGTCGCGCGCTGATGCTGCGGGCACAGCTGATGATGCAGGCGGGCGATAACCGGGCCGCACGGATCGCCCTGGAAAAGGCATTGAAGGGTGATCCCGAGAATCCGCGGGTTGCCCTGCTGTATGCGCAGTTTCTGGCCAAGACGGGCGACCTGAAAGCTGCCGAGCGCGAACTGAAGCGGATCGTCGGGCGCGATCCGGGCAATCATGATGCCCGTTTCGCCCTGGCTTCCGTCTGGTTCGAGCTGGGTCAGCTGGACAGGGCGCGAACCGAGTTTCAGGCATTGTCAGGCGATCAGCGCTGGCAGGCGCAGGCCGATTTTTCCCTGGGCCTGATCGACGCCCGCCAGGGGCATGCCGAGCGCGCGCTGCGGCAGTTCGACCGGGTGGGGGCGGGGCCTTTGGAGTTCGACGCGCGCTTCAACGGCATTTCCGCGCTGATCAGTCTTGGTCGTCACGACGAGGCACGCCAGCGTCTGGCCGCGGCACGTCAGAGCTATCCGCATGAGAAGACCCGTCTCTACTTGATCGAGGCGGAGATGCTGGCCAAGGACAAGCATTTTTCCACCGCCACGAGCCTGCTTGGCGAGGCGCTGCGGGAACAGCCGGGTCAGCCGGAGCTGCTGTATGCGCGGGCCTTGCTGGCCGAACAGGCCGGACAGCTCGACGTGATGGAGGCGGACCTGCGGGCCGTGTTGCAGCAGAAGCCGGACGATGCCGCGGCGCTCAATGCCCTGGGTTTCTCGCTGGCCGAGCATCGGCTGGACCGTCTCGACGAGGCGGAGGGCTATATCAGGCAGGCGCTGGAGAAGCGGCCCGGGGATCCCGCCGTTCTCGACAGTTATGGCTGGGTGCTGTATCGCAAGGGCAAGCCCAGGGAGGCGCTGGCCTATCTGCGCAAGGCCTATGGCCTGTTTGCCGATCCGGAAATTGCCGCTCATCTGGGGGAGGTGCTCTGGACGCTGGGGCGGCGCGAGGAGGCACGCCGGATATGGTCCGAGGGTTACGCGAAGAATCCGGAGCAGGACGATATCCGGCGTGTCCGGGAGAAATTCCCCGACGGGTTTCGCGGAGCGGCGAAATGAGGCGGCTCGCCTGGGCTGGCTGGCTGGCCCTGGGGTTGGGGGGCTGCACCACGGTCAGCACGGTTTCCGAGCCGGTCGTGCTACCGGATACGCCGGTCGCGATCCGGGCCTGGTCCATGGACGGGCGGATCGGTGTCCAGTCCGCCGGGAAAGCCTGGCAGGCCAACCTGTACTGGGAGCATGATCCCGCGCAGGACCGTCTGCGGCTGTCCGGTCCCTTCAGTCAGGGGCTGGTATCCATCGTCGTGCAGAAGGATCTGATCTACATCAACGAGGGTGGCGGCGTGACGGCGCTGTCGCGCGATCCCGACGCCATGCTGCGCCAGCGGCTGGGGTTCGCCGTCCCGCTGAGCAGTCTACGTTACTGGATGCTCGGCGTACCGGACCCCGGAGCATCCGCGCAGCGATCGGCCGACGCCGGGGCGGGCAGCTTCCGGCAGGCCGGCTGGCATATCGTGCCGGATCAGCTGGCCAGCATCGATGGCTGGATGCTGCCACAGAAGCTGACCGTGCAGGGTGCGGGCGTCAAGTTGAAGATTCTGGCCGATACCTGGACACTGAGGAACTGACCTGTGGCGATGCCTTCATCCCTGCGCCTGCCGGCGCCGGCCAAGCTCAATCTGATGCTCCGTATCGTCGGTCGGCGGCCGGATGGTTACCATCTCCTGCAGACGGTGTTTCAGTTTCTCGATTGCTGCGACTGGATCACGCTGGCCGCCCGCCCGGATGGCGAGATCCGGCTGGCGTCGCCACTGCCGGGTGTGCCCGAGGCGATGGACCTGACGGTGCGCGCGGCAAGGGCTTTGCAGGCTGCGGCCGGTGTGCGGCAGGGCGTGACGATCACCATCGAGAAGCGGTTGCCGATGGGGGGCGGCCTTGGTGGTGGCAGTTCCGATGCGGCGACCACGCTACTGGGCTTGAATCGGCTCTGGGGCGCCGATCTGGCGATCGCGGAGCTGAAAGCCCTGGGGTTGGCGCTGGGTGCCGATGTGCCCGTCTTCATCGAGGGCGCCGCCGCCTGGGCGGAGGGTGTCGGTGAGCGGCTGACGCCCATCGAACTTCCCGAGCCCTGGTATGTCGTCATCGCGCCCCCCTGTCACGTCAATACAGGGGTGGTGTTCAACGCGCCCGATTTGACAAGGGATAATCCGTCCATAACAATAGCCGACTTTTTTGCGGGGCAGCAGGAAAATCATTGCCTGTCCGTGGTTCTGGCGAACTATCCTGTCGTGGCGCAGGCCATGGACGCGCTTTCCCGATACGGTCGGGCGCGATTAACGGGCACGGGCGCCTGTGTATTTGCCGATTTTCCCGGCGAGGCCGAGGCGCAAGCCTGTCTGCGGGGGGTGTCTCCGGAGTGGAGCGCCTTGCTTGCGCGAGGTCTGAACAGGTCACCGTTGCAGCTTGCGCTGGAGCGGCTGACAACTTGATTTCTTGGGGCGTAGCCAAGCGGTAAGGCACCGGGTTTTGATCCCGGCATGCCCAGGTTCGAATCCTGGCGCCCCAGCCATATTGCGGCGATTCTTTCTCTTGGAGCTTCAGTGAGTGTCTGACGCCAGCTTCATGGTGTTCGCGGGAAATGCCAACATGCCCTTGGCCAAGGGCATCGCGCGGGCACTGAACATGCGGCTGGGGCAGGCGACGCTCGGCCGTTTTTCCGATGGCGAGATATCCTTTGAGATCGAGGAAAACGTTCGTGGTCGGGATGTGTTCATCGTGCAGCCGACCTGTTCGCCGGCGAACGAGAACCTGATGGAGCTGCTGGTGATGATCGACGCCTTCAGGCGTTCGTCGGCTTCCGTCGTCACTGCGGTCATTCCCTATTATGGCTATTCGCGGCAGGACCGCCGCATTCGTTCGGCGCGGGTGCCGATCGCCGCCAAGCTGGCGGCCAAGATGATCTGCGCGGCGGGCGCCGACCGGGTGTTGACCGTGGATCTGCATGCGGACCAGATACAGGGCTTCTTCGACGTTCCGGTCGATAATGTCTACGCCTCGCCGATCCTGCTAGGCGATGTGTGGCGTCAGCAGTATCCGGACCTGATGGTGGTGTCCCCGGATGTCGGCGGCGTGGTGCGCGCCCGTGCCCTGGCCAAGCGTCTAGACGAGGCCGATCTTGCCATCATCGACAAGCGCCGGCCCCGGGCCAATGAGGCCAAGGTGATGAACATCATCGGCGATGTGGCGGGCCGTACCTGCATCATGGTCGACGATCTGGTCGATACGGCCGGTACCCTGTGCAAGGCCGCGGAGGCGCTGAAGGAAAGCGGTGCGGTCCGCGTGGTGGCCTATTGCACGCATCCGGTGCTGTCCGGCAGGGCGCTGGAAAACCTGAATCAGTCGGTGCTGGATGAGTTGGTTGTCACCGACACCATTCCCCTGGGGGCCGAGGCGCGGCGTTGCCGCAAGATTCGTCAGCTCAGCGTTGCGGAAATGCTGGCCGAGACCATACGCCGGATCGCCGTGGGCGAATCCGTCAGTTCCATGTATGTCGACTGAGTCGGCATCGTTTTTATCAACTGCTCAGAGTATTTGGAGAATGAAGATGGCAGGCAGTTTTGTGTTTGATGCGGAGGTTCGGGCCGAGTTGGGGCGTGGACATTCCCGGCGCTTGCGCCAGGCTGGCAAGGTGCCAGCGGTACTTTACGGCGGCGGTGCGGACCCGGTGGGTCTGGTGCTGGATCACAACAAGGTTCTCAAGGCGCTGGAGCACGAGGCGGCGTAT
Organism: Methyloparacoccus murrellii; assembly: GCF_054657115.1. Classification (NCBI taxonomy): domain Bacteria; kingdom Pseudomonadati; phylum Pseudomonadota; class Gammaproteobacteria; order Methylococcales; family Methylococcaceae; genus Methyloparacoccus; species Methyloparacoccus murrellii. Next base: position 47,494 of record NZ_BAAHXD010000024.1, read on the forward strand.
TCGCACATCCTGACCCTTCGGTTTGGCGACAAGGAGGAAACGGCCATCCTCAAGGATTTGCAGCGCCATCCCAGCCGTCCCGTGATCCTGCACATGGACTTCCTGCGTGTCAGCGAGTCGCAGAAGATTCGCGTGCACGTGCCGCTTCATTTCCTGAATCAGGACAGCTCGGTCGGTGCCAAGAAGGGCGGTGTGGTGACACACAATCTGGTCGATATCGAGGTGGTCTGTCTGCCGGCCCATCTGCCGGAATTCATCGAGGTTGATCTTGCCAAGGTCGATGTCGGCCAGTCCGTGCATCTGTCCGAGCTCAAGTTGCCGCCGGGTGTGCAGATTGTCGAGCTGATGCACGGTGCGGATCATGACCAGGTGGTTGCTGCCATCCAGGCCGGGCGTATCGCCGGCGAGTCCGCCGAGAGCGAGGGCTAAGGCCCCGTTTTCTGGGTTCGGTGGCGGGTCGAATGGTGTCGTGTCTTCGGTGATCCGCCTGATCGTCGGGCTGGGCAATCCGACCACCCGCTATGAGGGAACCCGGCATAATGCCGGGTTCTGGTTCGTGGACGCCGCCGCGCGGTCGCTGGGTGTCGTTCTGCGGCCCGAATCGCGCTTCATGGGCGTCTTGGGGCGCCGGGATGAAGGTGGTTCCGCGCTGTGGTTGCTGAAGCCGACGACCTACATGAATCGCAGCGGGCATTCGGTGCTCGCGGTGGCCGCCTATTTCAAGATCGCGCCGTCCGAGATTCTTGTGGCACACGATGAGCTCGACCTTGATGCGGGCGCGATCCGCCTGAAAAAAGGCGGCGGCCATGGCGGGCACAACGGGCTGCGCGACATTGTCGCTCAGCTCGGATCGTCGGACTTTTACCGCCTGCGCTTTGGTATTGGCCACCCGGGCGACCGCTCCCGGGTTGTCGGCTATGTGCTGGACAATCCGGGGCGGGCTGACCGTACCTTGATCGATGGGTGCGTCGAGCGGTCGGTGCAGGAATTGCGGGCGCTGCGATCCGGTGAATTCGCTGCGGTGATGAACCGTCTGCACGCCGATCCAGCAAGGATCGAAAAAAAAGGTTGACGCATACGGATTATATATTGATAATCGTCTGCTAACCCTGATGGAGGGGTTCCCGAGCGGTCAAAGGGATCAGACTGTAAATCTGACGGCTCAGCCTTCGAAGGTTCGAATCCTTCCCCCTCCACCACTTTTTGGGTTTGATTGGCGGGTGTAGTTCAATGGTAGAACCTCAGCCTTCCAAGCTGATGGCGTGGGTTCGATTCCCATCACCCGCTCCATAAGATTTTGCGCCCATATAGCTCAGTCGGTAGAGCACTTCCTTGGTAAGGAAGAGGTCACCGGTTCAAGTCCGGTTATGGGCTCCAGTGTTTTTGTTTGCAAACCATCATTAAGGGTGTTGGCGGA
>NZ_BAAHXD010000025.1:0-48254 GCF_054657115.1 Methyloparacoccus murrellii
CCTGGAACCCCGCCTGGCAGGCTATTGCTGCACCGATGGGCAGGATCATCAGGGCCGTCAGCCCCAGCAGCCATGGGTGCAGTTTCGGCTGGCGTCGCCGGGTTTCCAGGAAGCCGGTGACGAAGCGTGTCGCGAAACCCTGCTGCAGGGCCGGCAGGAGCAGGTGGGACTGCTGGTTGAGCCACGTGGCATCGCGCCACAGATACTGATAACCCAGCCCCCGCGACCCGGCGTACCAGCAGGCGAAGCATGCCAGGTAGAGGGCGTAGTACAGGAGGTTGCGGTCCCGGGAGGCGGCGAAGCGCAGGCCGCTATGGAGCAGCAGCACCAGAATGGCGCCGAAATAGATGCCGAACATCAGGTTTTCGCGCTGCTGGGCATCGGCGAAGGCGGTCCGCTCCCACAGCCGCAGGGGGACTGCCTCGAACGTGCCGCAGGCCATGGCCAGCCGCACAGCCACGGTGACCGACTTTCCGGGTGGGATGGTCAGCGGGATGGCGAAGGTCCGGGCCGCCAACGGACGCGTGGCGAACGGCAGCTGGTCGCCGGTTGCAAGGCTGGCGATCGGGTAGCCATCCAGCAGGAGGTGGGCGTCGATCCGGCTCACCAAGGGCCAGCCTACCTCCAGTATGCGCTGGATGGGGCGGTCCGTCGGGTTTGCCAGTCTTGCCCGTAGCCACCACGCCGAGGTGGAGTAACCCAGCGGCAGCACATTCCCCTTGGGCTGGTTCCAGTGCCGCTCCGCGGCTGCCATGGCGCCCCGCAGATCCAGTTGTCCAGAGGGGTCCTCCAGTATCTCCAGCGATCCGGGCAAGGCGACTCCCTCCCGGATGGCCGCCGCATTGATGATGCTCGGCGGCGACGATTCCGGCCAAATCGGCGGTGGCATCCCGGACAGCAGGCTGAATCCCAACATGATCAACCCTGCGCGGTTAACTGTTTGCTTGTTTTGCGGCGACACATCCTGATTGTTTTCTCTATGCTATTTTTATTTTAATTTAGACTGCCTTTTATTTGGTATAAATGTAAGGAATTGACAGGATTATGGCAAAAAAATAAAAAAACTTTTTTGTGCCAATTATTTTTGTTTTTTGATTTATTGTATAGTATGCATATATGTATGATTTCTTCATGTTATGCAAGTGTGCATTTTTTGTTATCAGCATAACGTGGTTATTTTATTTTTTAAGGTCGAGCTGAATAACGTCCAGCGGGCAACCGCATCACCGAGGGCGGGATTATCCGGTCAGGCCGTTCGGATCGCTGCTGTCGCCAGCAACACGGGTTTCGTGAGGGGAGGCGGAGTCATCCGCGGCACGGATCGGGGCCCTGCCCCGCTTGGTCCTTGCCGGCTTGCTGTGATGATCGGCCAGCGCCGGCGGCTCAAGGGAGGCCCGCTGTCTTTTGGGCATCAGGCGCGCGTGTGGGCGCCTGCCTTGTCGCTGGAACGGGGATGACGTGAGGAGGAATGGTGGGACGCGGGCCCCATGACCTGGCCAGGTTGGCCTATCCCAGGGTCTTGATCAGTACCTTGGAATTGCGCTGTCTGTTGTAGGCGCCCTGGCGGCTCGGCGGCAGATCGCCGACGCCGGCGGGTTCGAAGCCGCGCTCGCGAAACCAGTGGGCGGTCTGGGTGGTGAGCACGAACAGGCGCCGCAGGCCGCTGCGCGTCGCCAGCGTTTCGATGTGGGCCAGGAGTCTGGTGCCCCGTTCCCCGCGGCGGTAATCCGGGTGCAGCACCAGGCAGGCCAGTTCGCCCATGCCTGCTTCAGGGTGGGCATGCAGCGCCGCGCAGCCGATGACCGTGCCATCGCGCTCAATGACGAGGTAGTCGCCGATCCCGCTTTCCAGGCGCTCGCGGGATCGTGTCACCAGCACGCCCTGTCGCTCCAGGGGCACGATCAGGTCCAGGATGCCGGGCACGTCGCCGACCCGGGCCGGACGCATGGTTTCGAAGGGAGCCTGGCTGATCAGGGTGCCGACGCCATCACGGGTGAAAAGCTCCATCAGCAGGGCACCGTCGACGCGCCAGTTCAGATAGTGCGCGCGCGCCACGCCCTGGGTGCAGGCGCGCGTGGCGGCCTCGATGTCCGGTCTGACGCCGGTGTTGAGGCCCTGCTCCGCGGCCAGCAGACGATTGGCCTCGTCGGTGGTCAGCTGGCGGATCAGTTTCCCGCCGGTACCGGCGGTACAGTCTTCCTCGCCCAGCAGCAGCAGCTTGTCGGCCTGCAGCGCGATGGCCGCGGCGGTCGCCACTTCCTCGGAGCGCAGGTTGAAGATTTCCCCGGTCGGCGAGTAGCCCACCGCCGACAGCAGCACGATGTCGCCCCGGTCCAGTGCCGCCCGGATGCCGGTGGCATCGATGCGGCGGACCTCGCCGGTGTGCTGGTAGTCGATGCCATCGCGCACACCGAGCGGCCGGGCCGTGACGAAGTTGCCGGAGGCCACGCGGAGGCGAGCGCCCGCCATCGGCGAATTCGGCAGTCCCATGGACAGCAGCGCCTCGATCTCGACGCGGACGGTGCCGGCGGCCTCCTTCACGCAGGCCAGGGCTGCCGCGTCGGTGATCCGCAGCCCTGCATGGTAGCGTGCCGACTGCTGCCGCTCCGCCAGCCGGGCATCGATCTGCGGGCGGATGCCATGGACGAGTACCAGCCGGATGCCGAGACTTTCCAGCAGGGCAAAATCGTGCAGCAGGGTGGGGAAACGTTCGTCGGCGACCGCTTCCCCGCCGAAATAGATGACGAACGTCTTGCCGCGGTGAGCGTTGATGTAGGGGGCGGCGCCGCGGAACCAGCTGACGTAGGCGGGAATGTCCACGTCCCTCCCTGGCGCTAGCCGGATGCCGCCGGGGCGCGCGTGGCTGTCACAGTCTTCGTTCAGAACAGCGGTTCGCGGTAGAACATCATGATATTGCCGATCAGGAACATCGACAGGATGGCGATCAGGCCTGCCACGGTCCCTTCGCCCATGACCGAGCCGTCGGTCGGTCCCTCGGCCGGCGCCAGCCGCAGCTCCAGCCAGCGGCCGGTGGCCACCAGGACCGCCAGCAGACCCATGGTCGTGTGGGTGGACTGGATGATGTATTCGCTCTTGAGTTCGAACTCGGCGTGGGCATGGGTCAGCAGCAGGATGCCGCCGAAGGCCGCCAGGATCGGGAACATGTAGCGCAGACGGGTCGAGTCGGGACGGGTGCGGGCACGGATTTCCAGCACGCCGAGCACAAAGGCCAGCAGGGTGGCGATGCGGTGCTGGAAGACCTCGCCATTGCCGAAGGTGCTTTCCCAGAAGCCGATCGGACCCAGCGGCCAGGTCTCGGCATCGCTGCGGAAGAACAGGAAGATGCTCAGGCCGACGAAACCGATGGGCCAGTAGCGCGCCCAGCGGAAGGCCGGCGAGGGCAGGTAGGACAGGAACGCCACCAGGCCCATCACGGTCAGGAAAATGCCGGAGATGTTGTGGTTGTAGTCCGACCATTCGGTCGCCGCGACCGAAGGCACCTTGTCCACGACCGCGACGCGCCCGGCTTCGCCGGCGATCAGCTGCTCGTGCGTGGGTGAATGGATCTTCGGCAGCCGCGGGGTGAACATCTCCACCACCTCGGGGATGCTGGCGGTCAGCTCGGGATTGCCGGTGATGTCCTCGGAGGGCGGCTGCGAGGACAGTGTCGCGGCGATGAAGAGGATGCCGACGAGAATGAAGGTTTCCGCCTCGATGTAGTAGGGCACCTTGCGCTTCAGCGCGCCGCTTTCCTGGCTGGCCTGCCAGCGCTTGCCGGCTAGGTGGTTGATCAGGGCGAAACCCAGCGCCACGAACAGCAGCAGGGTCTTGGTCACCACCAGACTGCCATAGCCGGTGCCGAACAGGCCTTTCCAGGACGCGACGTAGTTCACCGCCAGCGGCAGGCCGGTCAACAGCAGCAGCTCCACCGAGGCAATGCCCAGCAGTCCGAAGCGGACGATGGCGGGCGGCCAGAACAGCCGGGCATCCTCGTCCTGATAGCCCAGCCGCCACAGCCCCAGAAGCTGGGCCACACCGCCGAACCAGATCGCCGCGGCCAGCTGGTGCAGGATGGTGATCGCCATCAGCGGTTCGCGGTGTTCGAAACGGCCGACCGCGTGCACCAGCCAGGCACCGGCGACGACCAGGGGCAGGCACAGCCCGGCCAGGAGGTTCCACTGCTGGCGGTTGGTCGGCTGTCGCTGTAGCTGGCCGCTGACCCGGATGATGACGAGCGCCAGAAGGAAGCGGACCAGTCCGGCCTGGAACTGTACCGTACCGGCATAGGCCTGGACGGGCAGTTCGCCCAGCACGCCCCACAGCACCATCCCCTTGATGAGGAGCTTGGCGCCCTGCATGGCTGCCAGGGCGATGGCACCGAAACGCAGGATGGCCACGGCGCGGCGGACGATGGCCGGGCTCACGCCGGGCTGGCTGGACCAGACCTTGAGGATGACGGCGTTCCAGAACAGGCTGCCGACAACCAGCGCATAGCCGATCAGGATCAGCCCACCGAGGAAATCGTCGATGAAATTGGCAAGGCCTTGCATGTACATGCCGCAACTCCGGTATGGGCTAGGGGGCGACGTGGAAACGGATGTTGTTTTCGGTCAGGTGCCCATCGGCGGCGAAGACCTTGTATTTGATGGCGTAGTCGCCGGGTTCCAGCGGCGGCAGCTTGATCAGCAGTTCGCCCGGCTTCCTGCCATGGGCGATCTCGGCGGGATGAAAGACATCGCCCTTGCTGACCAGGAAGACGCGCGACAGCGACAGCTCGACGTTGGCGTTGAACAGCAGCTTGACGGTGGTGGCGTGACCGGGCTTGATCGGCTCCTGGGTCAGCGACGACTCGGTGACCACGGCATGGGCCTGCGCGCTTGTCACCAGCCCCGGCAAGAGGCCCGGGGCCAGCAGGGCGGCGATCAGAGGCAGGGCGCGGGACGCTGGGGAACGTGTCATGGGTGGATACCTGTAGGCATGAGGCGGAAGAGGTGACGCACCGGCCGGACGCACGGCCGATGCGCGGGGCGATTCCGGGCAGGTCCGCCGGCGGTCGCGGTCGAGACCTTCGCTGTTCGGGCGGCGCGCCAACGGATGGCTCGGGCTTGATCGTTCCGGCGACTCAGCCTGCCTTGGATTTCAGGGCATGGCCGGTCAGCGTCTTGCCGAGGTCCCAGATGGCGCCCGGCACCTTGTGGCAGTCGGCAATGACCTCGTCGAGGGCGGCCAGGATCCAGTCGCGATCCCTGTCGCCGATGACCAGCGGTGGCAGGAACTTGACGACGTTCATGCCGTGCCCGGCCACCTGGCTGAGGATGCGGTGGTTCTTGAACAGCGGGATGGTGATCATCTGGCTGAACAGCCCCTTGTTGGCAGCCTCCAGCATGGTCCAGGCGGCCTTGAGCGACAGGCTCTTCGGCGAACCGAACTCCAGCGCGATCATCAGGCCCTTGCCGCGCGCGGCCTGGAACAGCTCGTATTTGTCGACCAGTTGGCGCATGCCGGCCAGCAGTTCGTCACCCCGGCGGGCGGCATTCTCGACCAGCTTCTCCTCCTCGATCACCTTGAGCGTGGCCAGCCCGGCGGCCATCGCCATGTTGTTCTTGGAGAAGGTCGAGCCGTGCACCACGGCGCGGTCCATGCGGTTGAACACGGCCTCCATGACCCGGCTGCTCATGGCCACGCCGCCGACCGGGATGAAGCCGCCGGACAGCGCCTTGGCCATGCAGATCATGTCGGGTTCGACGCCCCAGTGTTCGACCGCCCAGAACTTGCCGGTGCGGCCGATGCCGCACTGGATCTCGTCGGCGACGAACAGGGTGCCGTACTGCGCGCAGAGGCGGGCAGCCTCGGGCAGGTAGTCGTCGCTGGGCAGGTTGACACCCTTGCCCTGGACCGGCTCGACAATGAAGGCGGCGACATCCTTGCCGGCCAGCGCCTGCTCCAGCGCGGCCAGATCGTTGAAGGGCACGGCGGCGCAGCCCGGCAGCAGGGGGCCGAAGCCCTCGCGGAAGACATTCTCGCCGTTCAGCGACAGGGAGCCCATGGTCAGGCCATGGTAGCCATGCTCGCAGTAGACGATCCGGTCGCGCTTGGTGGTGTAGCGCGCGAACTTGATGGCGGCCTCGACCGCCTCGGTGCCGGAGTTGCAGAAGAACATCTTGGTCAGCCGCTCCGGGCAGCGCTGGAGCAGCGCCTCGCCCAGCAGGCCGCTGAGCAGCGAGACATCCATCTGCACCATGTCCGGCAGTTCGCTGGTCAGGACGTCCTGCAAGGCCTGGATGACGGTCGGATGGTTGCGGCCCAGGGCATAGACGCCGAAGCCGCTCAGCAGATCGAGGTATTCATGGCCCTGATTGTCGTACAGATAGGGGCCCTGCCCTCTCGTGTAGACGCGGTCGTAACCGATGGCCTTGAGCACGCGCACCATCTGCGTATTCAGATGCTCCTCGTGCAGGCTGAAGTTCTGGCCGGCGCGATCCCGGAGTAGACCGGCGATGTAGGTGGACATGGCGATGGGCTCGAAGTGTCTGATTAAACGGCGAATTTTACACGATCAGCGGACGGCGCGGGTTCGTGCCTGGCTGAAGGCCGGCAGTACCACCAGGGCGCAGACGAGGGTCAGCAACAGACCGATCGACAGCAGCAGACCCATGCTCGCCGTGCCCCGGTGGCTGGTGAGCGCCAGGCTGAAAAAGCTGAACACCGTGGTCAGGGCACCATAGAAAACCCCCTGGGCCTCGCTGGTGTCGAGCAGGTTGCCGCCGTGCTTCTCGATCTCGCGCAGCCGGTGCGCCATGTGGATGCCGCTGTCGACGCCGAGGCCGAACAGCAGCGGCAGGGCGATGATGTTGGCGAAGTTGAACGGTACCCTCAGGATGACCGTGGACGCGGCCGTGAACAGCGAGGCCAGCAACAGCGGCAGCAGGACCAGCAGAGTATCCTTGATGTTGCGCAGGATCAGCAGCAGCACCACCGTTGTTGCCAGGAAGGCGATGCTGAAGGCCTGCTGGAAGGCCTTGATGACCTCGTTCATGGATTCTAGGTAGGTCACCGGCAGATCCGTTACATCGGGATCCACCCGTTGCGCGTCGAGGATGAAGGCACGCAGGTTTTTCAGTTCGTTGAGATCCTGCCGGGGGTAGACCTGCAGGCGGTAGAGCCCCTCGGGGCTGACCCAGCGCTCGACCAGATCGGCGGGCAGGGTGGCGCGGGTGACGGGTTCGGCGGCGAGGCTGGCGCCGAGTTCATGGATCACGCCGGGCAGCCAGGCGAGCAGGCTGTCCTGCAGGGTATTCAGCAACCCCTGGGCGGCATCCGGCGATGCCGAACGCAGCCGTTCTTCCAGCCGGCTCAGCGACGTGTCCAGTTTCGTCAGCACAGCCATTTGCGACTCACGGTCCAAGGCCCGGCGAACCGCCGCGTGCAACCTGTCGACGGCCTCTAGCGTGGCGCCACCGGCAGCCGGCTCGGGAAAGGTGTCGAGCTGGGCCCCCATCATCAGCGACAGGTCGGAGATCAGCGCCAGCTTTTGCGCCTGGTCCTCCGGAATCAGATCCTGAAGGCTGATCACCCGGTCGACCGTCGGCAGTTGCCTGAAACGTTCCTCCAGCTGGCTGGCCTCCTCGGCGCTGTGGGCCAGCGAGGCCAGGGTCATTGGCGAGGTATCCTCGGACTGCAACAGATACTTGAAGGTCTGCACGGACTCGGTGTTGGGATCGCGCAGATTGACCGGGTTGAAATCCACCTGTACGCCAAGCGATACCACGGCGGCGGCCAGCGCCAGGACAACCGTGGCCACGCGCACCGTTCCGGCATAGCGCAGGGGCCAGTTGGAGTAGTTTCGCTCCCGCGGCGGCGGGGTTCGCTGGGGCTTCCCGGGGCGGCGCTTGGGCGGGTGTATCGGCATGATCTTCATCAGTGCCGGCAGCACGGTGAAGGTCGTGAACAGGGCGATGAACATGCTGGTGCCGGCGATGATGCCCAGCTCAGCGACCCCCTTGAAGCTGGTCGGGATGAAGGCAAACAGCCCGATGGCGCCGGTGATGGCGCTGAGGATAAGGGCCGAGCCGGTGGACGTCAGCGTTTCCTGCAGCGCCGAGCGCTGGTCGTGTCCCTCCAGGATCAGTTCCCGGTAGCGCAGGCAGAAATGCGAGGAATAGGCGTCGCCCATACCGATGAACAGCACGGCAAACCCCACCGAGATCAGGTTCAGCTGGCCGATGGCGACGGTGGCGAAACCGAGGGAAAAGATTAGCCCCATGGTCAGCGAAACAAAGGTCGCGAAAACCAGTTTCACCGAACGGTAGGCGACCCAGAGCGTCAGGCAGACCAGCGCCAGGGAGGCCACGCTGGCGATCGAGACACCCGTGCTGATGGTCTGCATCTCCTCGTGCTCCAACACGACCTCGCCGGTCTTGCGCACGCTGACCTCGGCCAGTTCGCCCCGCAGTGTGTTGGCCAGAATGGCGTCGATGGCGCCGATCGATTCCTCGGCCGGCATGACCTCTTCGTAATGCAGGACCGGCTTGACGAGAATCAGGCGCTTGGTGAAACCGAGGCCGCTGCTGGCTTCCGGCGCCATCAGCTGCCGCCACGACAGGCGATGGGGATGGCCGTCAAGGGTGGCATCGACGGACTCGGCCAGCTTGGCCAGCAGCGGGTCCAGTGCGATCGACAGATCGCTCTGCTCGGTTTCGTCGAGCGCTTCGCCGACGATGCCGGACAGGCCGCGCAGGGTGTTGTCCTCGCTCAGGCGGCCGATGAAGGGCTGGGCGTTGGCCAGCTGGCCGGTAAGCTTTTCGAGATCGTCCAGCCCCAGGTACAGGAGGCCGTTGCGGGTGAAGAACGGACCCGCGTCCGGCACGTAGACGGCGCTGAAGTGGGCGGTGTCGCGCCGCGCCTGCTCGGCGATCTGGCGGACCGCGGCTGCCGTGGCCTCGGGCGTCTTGCCCTCCACCAGCAGCAGTGCGGTGCCGATATCCTGGGGGAAGGCCTTCTCCAGCGCCAGCCGGTGGCGCTGGAAGGGCAGGTCCAGCGAGATGACGTCGGCCGTGTTGGTGTTCACCTTCAGGTTGTTCATCGTGTACTGCAGGGTGTACCCGCAACCGACGACGAACAGCAGGATGACCAGCCAGGGATGGCGGATGAAATTGGCCTCCCACCACTGCATCGCGTATCTGAGAAGACGATCCGAGGAGCGGCTCATGGGGAGTCTCGATGTGTGGCGGCGCCCGGGGGCGGGGGGAAAAGGAAATCGGGACCGCTGGCGTGGCGCACCTGCCGCAGCGTCGACAGGGCGGCACCAAAGGCGCGGCCCAGCGCCAGCAGCTCGCCGAGCTGCGCGGGGCGACGGGCAAGCTGGCCGAGCAGGGTGGTCATGCGGACATCGCCGCGCGGGTTCAGGGCGCGGAGTACGGCGTCAGGGAGCGCCATGGCGGCATCGTCGGCGATGGCGCGAACCGCCAGGAACGGTAGCGTGTGCCGGCGGGCGAGGCGGGCGATGGCCGCGCTTTCCATGTCCACCGCGGCGTGGCCGGTGGCGGCGTGCAGCGCGGCCTTGGCCGCGCGGCTGTCGACCACCTGCCGGCTGCCCTGCAGCGGACCGCCGTGAACGTTCACCTCGCTGGGCAGGTTCCGCGCGAGGCGCTCCCGCCAGACCGGGTCGGTGGCGTGCCAATCGCCGGTCTCATCGACGACGGTTTCGGCGAGCACGAGGTGACCCGGTTGCAGGGAATCCACCAGGGCGGCGGCGCAGCCCCAGCTGATCAGCCCCGAGACGCGCCGTTCGATGAGCCGCGCACCTGCGGCATGGGCGCGCTCGGGACCGGCCCCGGATACGGTCAGCCAGTGCCCGCCGGGCAGCGCGTGCAGGCTTTCGAATCCCAGCCGCCGGCGGACGAGACTCCTGGCTTCGGCCGGCAGGGCGACGACAATGCCGATCGAGGGCACCGTCAGCGGTGACGTTCGTTGCGGAAACGGGCCAAGGCCCACAGCGGGAAGAACTTGTCGTAGCCGTGGTACTTCAGGTAGAAAACCTTGGGGAAGCCGGGCGCGTTGAAGTAGCGGTCATGCCAGTGACCGCCGGTGCCCTGGGTGCGCAGTAGGTAGTCGATGCCGGCCGCGACTGCGGGCGAGTTGACCTCGCCCGCCGCCATCAGGGCCAGCAGGGCCAGGCTGGTGTGGAAGGCCATGCTGGTGTGGAAGCGGCCGCGCTTGCCGACGCTGGGATCGTGATAGGTGAAATTGTCCTCGCCCCAGCCGCCATCGCTGCACTGGATGCTCTTCAGCCAGGCTACGGCACGCCGCATGGCGGGGTCGTCCTGGGGCACGCCGGCGGTTTCGAAGCCCACCAGGACCGACCAGGTACCATAGATGTAGTTGGTGCCCCAGCGGCCGAACCAGGAGCCGTCGGTCTCCTGCTCCCTGCGCAGATAGTCCAGCGCGGCGTCCAGCACCGGCCGGTAGTCCGGGCGCTGTTCCGCCAGCTTGGCCAGGAACATCAGGCAGCGGCCGCTGACATCCGCGGTGGGCGGGTCGAGCAGGGCGCCATGGTCGGCGAAGGGGATGTGGTTGAGATAGTGATAGGTGTTGTCGGCATCGAAGGCGCCCCAGCCGCCGCCGGTGGACTGCATGCCGGCAATCCAGTTGCCGGCGCGGCGAACGGCCTCGGCGAATTCGTCGCTGTCCGCTTGCAGCAGGGCATGTGCCACCACCGCCGAATCGTCGACATCGGGGTAATGGGTGTTCTCGAACTGGAAGGCCCAGCCGCCACCCTCGACATCCGGCCGGCGGACCCGCCAGTCGCCGGGATGGTCGGTCAGCTGCTTGCTGGTCAGCCAGCGCAGACCGGCGGTGATGGCGGCCTGGGTGCGTTCGTCGTGCTCGATCCTGTTCGATTCCTGCAGCGCCAGGCTACTGAGCCCGGTATCCCAGATCGGCGAGACGCAGGGCTGGCAGTAGGCATGGTCTTCCTTGATGACCAGCAGGCGTTCGATGGACTCCCTGGCGATGCGCCGGTATTCGTGCTCCGGGGGGAAGCCGAGGAAGTCCAGCGCCTCGTAGGCGTTGACCATGGCGGGGAAGATCGCGCCCAGGCCGTCGACGCCGTTCAGCCGCTCGATGAACCAGTCGCGGGCCTTGGCGGTGGCGCGCGCGCGCAGGCTGCCCGGGATGAAGCGCTCCAGCGCGAAGCCGACGCGCTCCAGCCCCAGGACCAGTTTGCCGAGCGGCGTCCTGACATGGGAGAAGTAGTTGCGCTCGAGTTCCGGATCGACGCTGAAGAGTTCCCGTATGCCGATGCCGGAGGGATTGCGCGCGCTGACCTTGTGGCTGCACAGAATGAACAGCGGCACCATCACCGTGCGCGACCAGTAGGCGACCTTGTCCAGGTGGAAGGGGAACCACCGGGGTAGCAGCATGATCTCGACGGGAATGAAGGGGACGGCGCGCCAGGGTACCTGCCGGAACATCGCCAGCATGATGCGGGTGAACACGTTCGCCCGCGCGGCCCCACCCTGGCCGAGCAGCCACTCGCGGGCCAATGTCATGTGCGGGCTGTGGATGTCGTCGCCGGCCAGCTTGAGCGCGTAATAGGCCTTGACGGTGCAGCTGATGTCGCCGGGGCCGCCGGTGAACAGCGAGTAGCTGCCGTCCGCGTTCTGGTGCCGGCGCAGGTAGACGGCGATCTTGTCCTGCAATGCCGTGTCGATCTCGTCCATGAAGTGCATCATCAGGATGTACTCGGACGGGATCGTGCAGTCGGCCTCCAGCTCGAAAACCCAGTAGCCCTCGGCGTGCTGCTGGTCGAGCAGGTAATCCCGCGCCTTTTTGACGGCGATCTCCACGGGGTCACCCGTCTCGCGGCTGTAGGATGGCCGGAGGTAGGCGGGATTTTCGGACGGGTCCTGATGATCTTTGAACATGATTGAGATGTCCCCTGTTTGGTTGGCTTCTCAGTACGGTTGCGATGTGAATTTGGTTGCGGCCGGCCTAGTGCGCGGCAGGCAAGCCCATGCCCGCGGCGGCGAAGGCGGTCTTGAGACCGGCGTTGCTTGAGCGCAACAGCCGGCTGGTCAGGATGGTGGCCTTGACCGCGCGGCGGGTGATCTTGACCTCGGCGGAAGCGCGGAAATCGGGGTGCCGGGCGATTTTGCGCAGGGTCAGCACGGCCATGCCCAGTGCCCACAGGCAGAATTCGCGAATGCCGGCCTCATGTGGCGGTATCAGCAATGTGTAGCGCAGCGCGTTGCACAGATGTCCATGGGCGATGCCGATCAGTTCCCGGAAACCGGCCCGGAAGCGCGGGTCGTCATGGCCCGGGCGAAGCTCCGCCAGCGGGAATCCGCCGGTGCGGTCGAAGACATCCTGCGGCAGCCAGCAGACCCCGCGGTCATGGTCGTCCCAGAGATCCTTCAGGATGTTCGTCATTTGCAGCCCCTGGCCGAAGGAGACGGCCAGTTGCATCATCTCGTCCCGATGCGCGGCGATCTGTGGGGAATAATGACAGAACAGGCGGGTCAGCATTTCGCCGACCACGCCGGCGACGTAGTAACAGTAGCTGTCCATCTCGGCGAGCGTGGCCAGCCCGTGCCGAAGGTCGCGATCCTGGAATTCGGCCATGCCGCGGGCCATGATCTCCACGCACAGGGCGAGCGTGTCCTGCTGTTCGGCATCGAGCTCATGGGTGATGCGGAGGACGCGCGGGATGACGCCGATCAGTTCGTGCTCGGTGGGCAGGGTCGTGGTGGAGAGCAGGGGGGCAAGGTCCTGGCTCAGGCGTTCCGGCGGGTACGCGCCGCGCACCACTTGCGCGAAATGGTGGCAGAACTGTCGTTTCTGCGGCGAATCGAGCGCTACCTCGTCCTCGATGGTATCCACGATGCGACAGAGCAGGTAGGCGTTGGCCACGGGTCTTGCCAGCGGCGGCGGCAACTGGGGAATCGTCAGCGCGAAGGTGCGCGACACCCCTTGCAGCAGGTGATCCTGAAAAGCGTCGTCGTCTAGATCATCGAGTAACGGGGGTGTGATCGGCGGGATGCTCGCGCTCATGAGTGGAAAGCGGTTTCCTTCAAGTCTTTGATTGGCCTGGCTTTCGTCGTCGGTCATGGCTGAATGAACGACGCGCGCACACCTTGCGCACGGTGTCGAATTCTAACTTTATTGTGGTTTTCGTCAAGTTCTGTTGCTTTTTTGGCTAAAAGCAGTTGAGAAAAAAACAACTGCGCTATAGGATTACGCTTGGCTTATTGAAAGCGGCTTCTGGCTTGTCACCCGGCGCCGGGTGTCGCCATAATCACGGGTTGCGTCGATACCGGCCGGACATGGCTTCCCGCGGGAAGCGCAGCCGACGAATTTTTTTATCTGGAGGTCATATGGGCGTTCCATTACGGCAGCAATTCACTGTCGCCAAGTACCTGATCAAGCAGAAGCTGGCGGGTAAGAAAAAGTATCCGCTGGTGCTCATGCTCGAGCCCCTGTTCCGCTGCAATCTGGCCTGCGCGGGTTGCGGCAAGATCGACTACCCCGACGAGATCCTCAACCGGCGTCTGAGCGTGGAGGAATGCCTGGCGGCCGTCGACGAGTGCGGTGCGCCCATCGTCTCGATCGCCGGTGGCGAGCCGCTGCTGCACAAGGAGCTGCCCCAGGTGGTCGAAGGCATCATCGCGCGCGGCAAGTATGTCTATCTCTGCACCAACGCCTTGCTGCTGAAGAAGCGCATCGACGACTACCAGCCCTCTCCCTATCTGACCTTCTCGATTCATCTGGATGGCAACGAGGAGCGTCACGATGCCTCCGTCTGCCAGACGGGTGTCTTCGAGCGCGCCGTGGACGCCGTCAAGCTGGCTATTGGCCGCGGCTTCCGCGTGACCGTCAACTGTACCCTGTTCCAGGGCGAGACGGCGCCGGAAATCGCCGCTTTCCTCGACTACTGCAAGGAACTGGGCGTCGAGGGCACCACCATCGCGCCGGGCTTTAGCTACGAGCATGCGCCGCAGCAGGATATTTTCATCAAGATGCGCGACAGCAAGCAGCTGTTCCGCGATGTCTTCAAGCTGGGGCGCGGCCGCAAGTGGCAGCTCAATCATTCCAGCCTCTACCTGGATTTCCTGGCCGGCAACCAGAGCTACAACTGCACGCCCTGGGGCAATCCGACCCGCAACGTGTTCGGCTGGCAGAAACCATGCTATCTGCTGGTGGACGAGGGCTATGCACCGTCATTCAAGGCCTTGATGGAGGAAACTCCCTGGGACAAGTACGGCAACGCCAAGAACCCGAAATGCGCCAACTGCATGGCGCACTGCGGTTACGAGGCCTCGGCCGTGGAGGACGCCATGAAGCACCCGCTCAAGGCGGCCTGGGTTTCCCTGATGGGGCCGCGTACCGCAGGCCCCATGGCGGAAGAGCCGGTGCCGGAATACGAGACGCAGCCGACGGCCAAGACGCGGCGGACGATTTCCATCCAGGCCGTGGATTGAGCGGCGCCCTCTCCGGCTGATCGACAAAAAGCCGGCATCCTCCCTCGCGGGGAGTGCCGGCTTTTTCATGCCGCCGCCCTTGGCTTTTTGGGGGGGGCGCGGCGATCTTCGGCCGTGTCTGGGCTTGATGAGGCTAGAGCCAGCGATTCACGTCCCGGGTATAGCGCGAATAGTCCTCGCCGAAGATGTCGGTCAGGCGCGTTTCCTCGTAGGGAATGTGGATGCGGTTGATGATCAGGAAGAAGGCCGGCGGCACCAGCCAGAATGGCAGGGTCCCGATGTAGAACGCGAGGCCGATCAGGGCGGTCAGGATGCCCAGGTACATGGGGTTGCGGGTCCACAGATAGGCGCCCAGCGTGACCAGCTGGCTCGGTGTGCCGTAGGGCAGGACCGTGGTCTTCAGTTGCCGGAACTGCCAGGCGGCCGATGCCGACAGCGCCAGCCCGGCGGCCAGCCAGGCGAAGCCACCGCTGGTCGCTGGCAACAGTTCAAGGCCCGGGAAAACCTGGTTGGCGCCGTAGGCCGCCCCGATGAGCAGCAAGGCGACCAGCGGGGGAGGAAAGAGATGCAGCTTGTTCACGGGTACTCCTGTCTTGGGGGGATGCATGCGGACGCCAGTCGCCGGGTCAGGTCCTGTCGCCAGGCATCGGACAGCGCTGCGACCGCCAGGGCCCGCCTCATCCATTCCACCTGGTGGGGGCCCTTGATCAGGGCTTGCATCGCGTCGCGAATGGAAACGCTTGCCGGGTCCGGGCGGACGAGGCGGATCATGTCGCCGGCCTCCACGATACCTTCTTCCAGCACGCGCAGGTAGAAGCCGGCGCGGCCGGAAACCAGGAAGGCGCCGACGAACTCGGGTTCGCCGAACTGGATGCCGAGCTTGTGGCAGGGAACCCTGGGCTGGGTGACTTGCAGGACGGTGCTGCCGATGGCGAAAACATCGCCGATGTGGACATTCCCGTCCGGCATGCCGGTCACGGTCAGATTTTCGCCGAAGCGGCCGGGTGGAGAGACTGCCTCGTTGCGTTGCTCGGCCCAATAGCGCCGGTTTTCCTCGGTATAGACATAGACGGCCTTGTCGATGCCGCCGTGATGCTTCCGGTCGACCTGCACATCGCCCGCAAGTCCCCCGGTGGCGACGCTGACGGGGCCCGTGACCGCCTGCTTGTCGATGCCGGTCTCGATCTCCCGATCACCGTGTCGCAGGCGCTTGGCAATACTCACGTTCACGCTCAGGACCTGCATCATGATGTTGCCCTCAGCGCTGCCTGTACGGGACGGAAGGAGCGGCGATGCAGGGGCGAGGGACCCCGCTCGGCCAGTGCCCGGCGGTGCGCCGGTGTCGGGTAGCCCTTGTGGATGGCGAAGCCATAGCCCGGGAAGAGGGCGTCGGCAATCACCATCTCCCGGTCGCGCGCCACCTTGGCCAGGATCGAGGCCGCGGAGATGGCGGGTTCCGTCAGATCGCCGCCGACGATCGCCCGGGCGGGGCAGGGGAGCGCGGGGACATGGCTGCCGTCGATCAGGGCCTGCTCCGGCCTGACGGCCAGTGCATCGTGAGCCCGGCGCATGGCCAGCAGCGAGGCCTGAAGGATGTTGTAGGCGTCGATTTCCTGCGGTTCGGCGCGGCCCAGCGCCCAGGCGACGGCTGTCTGCCGGATTTCCTCGGCCAGCGACAGGCGTTGCCGTGGCGTCAGCTTCTTGGAGTCCGTGAGTCCCGCGATCGATACGCCAGGGGCAAGAATGACCGCGGCGGCGAGAACCGGGCCGGCCAGGCAGCCGCGACCCGCCTCGTCGAACCCGGCCGTGAGCGGGGCAATTGCCGACCCGGGCATGTCCATGTCGAAGTCGCGCCCTGCGATTCAGCGGATGATGCTGCGCCCGCTTTGCCGAAGGAAGTCGACCATCGGCTGGATTTCCGGCGCTAGCTCGGTCATGGCGGCCAGACTCTCGATGGCCTCTTCCAGCTTCAGGCGCGATTTGTAGATCAGCTTGAAGGCTCGTTTGACCTGCAGGATGGCCTCCGGCTCGAAGCCTCGCCGCTCCATGCCGACATTGTTGATGCCGCGCGGTCGCGTCGGGCTGCCGCCAACCATCACATAGGGCGGAATGTCGCGACTGATGACGCTGCCCATGCCGGAAAAGCTGTGCCGACCGATGCGGCAGAATTGGTGGATCAGGGAAAAACCGCCGAGGATGGCGTAATCGTCCACGGTCACATGGCCGGCGAGCGAGGCGCCGTTTGCCATGATCACGCCGTCGCCGATGATGCAGTCGTGGGCGACGTGGGTATAGGCCATCAGCAGGTTGTCGCTGCCGATGCGGGTGACTCCCTTGTCCTGCAGGGTGCCGCGATGCAGCGTGGCGTATTCGCGGATGACGTTGCGATCGCCGATCTCGAGACGGGTGATTTCGCCGCGGTATTTCTTGTCCTGGGGATCCTCGCCCACCGAGGCGAACTGGAAGATGCGGTTGCCGCAGCCGATCCGGGTTGGTCCGCGGATGACGACATGCGGCCCGATCACCGTGCCCGGCCCGATCTGGACCTCCGGGCCGATGATGGAAAAGGGGCCGATGTCGACGCCGTCGGCGATGTCGGCGCCGGCATCGACGATCGCGGAGGGATGTATCAAGCGCTCTGCTCCGCCGCCGCGCACATGATTTCCGCGCTGGCCACGAATTCACCGTCGACTTCGGCCCGGCACTCGAAGGCCCAGATGTTGCGCTTGTGGCGCAGATAGCAGGCTTCCAGTCTCAGCTGGTCACCCGGCACCACCGGACGCTTGAAGCGAACCTTGTCCAGTCCGACCAGGTAGTATGTGCGGCCCTTGCCCATCAGGCCCTCCACCGAGCGACCGGCCAGGAGCCCGGTCGTCTGCGCCAGGGCCTCGATGATGAGGACACCGGGCATGATGGGCACGGCGGGGAAGTGGCCGGTGAAGAACGGTTCGTTGTAGGTGACGTTCTTGATGGCAAGTAGGCGCTTGCCGGGTTCCACTTCTAGTACCCGATCGACCAGCAGGAAAGGGTAACGGTGAGGCAGGTATTCCTTGATTTCCTGGATATCCAACGGCAGGACCTTTAGAGGGGAGTGGGTTGATCGGGGCAGCGGTCGGGCGCGGGACTACTTCTTGCCGCCGCCCAGTTTCTTCTCGACTTCGCCGGTGATGTTCAGGGTTTCCTTTGCATAGGCGACACCGTCAACCAGGATCAGATCGAAACTCTGTTCCTTGGCGACGGACTGAATCGCTTCCTGCACGACCTTCTGGATCTTGGCCATCTCCTGGTTGGCGCGCAGACCGTAATCCTGGCGCATCTCGTCCATGGCGCGCTTGAATTCGCGGCCCCGGTCGATGAGATCCTTCTCCATCTTGCGCTTTTCGGCTTCGCTCATGGTGGCGATGTCCTTTTCCAGCTTTTCCTCGAGTTTCTTGAGCTCCTTCTGCTCGTTGACCAGCTTGTTTTCGCGCGGCTGAAATTCCTTCTTGAGGTCGGCCTGGGATTTCTGGCTCTGCGCGGACTGGTCGACCAGCTTGCGCAGGTCGACAACCCCGACCTTCAGTTCGGCGGCGGCAAGGTTGCCGCACAGCATCAGACCACAGAAGCCGGCAAGAAACTTTTTAGACATGAGGGATACCTGACAGGTTTGGATCACGGAACGGTTTGGCCGCACAGGCCCTGGGCGAGGCGCTTGAGACAACAACATCCCCGATTATACAAGAACTGCCTAAGGCCGGGCGATGACAGGGTCAGGTTTTGTCCCGCTGATCCGGCATCCAGGGCGCGCGGGCGGGTTCGCATATAATCCGGGCATGTCTGGTCATCCTGTCCGTCGCCGATGCCCGCCCCATGTCCCGCTTGCGCAGGGGCGCGGCTGGCTGGTCATGGCGCTGGGCGGCGGGCTGCTGTGGCTCGCGGGTTGCGGCAGCCCGCCCAACAACCCGTATCCTGCCGGGGCGTCGCTGGACGCCACCCTCTACCGCTCGTTCGAGGAGCGGCCCAAGCACCTGGACCCCGCGCGGGCTTACAGCGCCAACGAATACGAGATCATCGCCCAGATCTACGAGCCGCTGCTGCAATACCATTATCTCCGGCGGCCCTATGAGCTTTCGCCGCTGGCGGCCAGCCGCCTGCCCGAGGTGCGGCTGCTCGACGCGGAGGGGCGGCTGCTGCCGGACGATGCGCCGGACGAGGCTGTGGTCGAAAGCGTCTACGACATCGTGCTGCGGCCCGATCTCCGCTATGCCCCGCACCCGGCGTTCGCGCAGGATGCCGGCGGCCATCACCCCAACCTGAGACTGACCGCCGCGCAACTCGGCGGCGTCCAGACCCTCGCCGACCTTGGTCCGGCCGCCACCCGTTCCGTTACGGCGGCCGATTTCGCCTACCAGATCAAGCGGCTGGCGCACCCCGCCGTGCATTCGCCGATTGCCGAGATGATGGCCGAATACATCGTCGGCCTGCGCGAGCTCGGCGAGTATCTGGTCCGCGACGCCGGGCGCGATGCCGATCGCCGTGGCTGGCTCGATTTGCGAGCCTATCCCCTGGCCGGCGTCGAGGTCCTCGACGATCGCCACCTGCGCATCCGTCTGCGCGGCAAGTATCCGCAGTTCCGCTTCTGGCTGGCCATGCCGTTCTTCGCGCCCATGCCCTGGGAGGTCGATGCCTTTTATGCCCAGCCAGGCCTTGCCGAGAAGAACATCAGCCTGGACTGGTATCCGGCCGGGTCGGGGCCCTACCGGCTGATCGAGAACAATCCCAACCGGCGCATGGTGCTGGCGCGCAATCCGTCTTTTCATGAGGAGCGCTATCCGGCCGAGGGCGAGGCCGACGATGCGGCGGCCGGCCTGCTGGCCGACGCGGGCCGGCGCCTGCCGTTCATCGAGCGGGTGGTCTTCGTTCTGGAAAAGGAAACCATCCCCTACTGGAACAAGTTTCTGCAGGGCTATTACGATGCCTCCGGCCTGGCCTCGGACAACTTCGACCAGGCCATACAGTTCAGCGGTGTCGGCAACGCCGAACTGACGCCGGAGATGCGCGAGCGGGGCATCGTGCTGCAGACCGCGGTCACGGCCTCCATCTTCTACCTCGGCTTCAACATGCTGGATCCGGTGGTGGGCGGGCTGGAGGAGCCGAAGAGCGCGTTGCGCCGCGCGATCAGCATCGCCATCGACGAGGAGGAGTTCATCGCCATCTTCATGAACGGCCGCGGCATTGCCGCCCAGGGCATGCTGCCACCCGGCCTGTTCGGCTACGAGGCGGGCGCGGCGGGCCTCAATCCCCATGTCTACGACTGGGTCGATGGCGTGCCTCGGCGCAAGGATCTGGGCGTGGCTCGCCAGCTGATGCGGGAGGCCGGTTATCCCGACGGGATTGATCCGGCCACCGGCAAGGCCCTGGTGCTGTACCTCGACACCACCTCGTCCGGCGTCGACGACAAGCCCATGCTCAACTGGTACCGCAAGCAGTTGGCGAAACTGGGTATCCAGCTGGTGCTGCGCACCACCGACTACAACCAGTTCCAGCAGAAGATGGCCAACGGCAATGCCCAGCTGTTCCGCTGGGGGTGGAACGCCGATTACCCCGATCCCGAGAATTTCTTCTTCCTGCTGTTCGGTGACAACGTCAAGGTGGACAAAGGGGGCGAGAATGCCGCCAACTACCGCAATCCCGCGTTCGACCGCCTGTTCCGTCGCATGCGCGGCCTGCCCGACGGCGCCGAGCGTCTTGAATTGATCCAGCGTTTGCAGGCCATCGTCCGTCACGATGCCCCCTGGGTTTTCGGCGTTCACCCCAAGAGCTTCAGCCTGCGCCATGCCTGGTACCGCAACTTCAAGCCCAACCTGATGGCCAACAACGGTCTCAAGTACCTCCGGATCGATGCGCCGCTGCGTGCCGCCCGGCGCATGGCCTGGAACCGGCCGCTCTATTGGCCGCTCTGGCTGGGACTGGCGCTGCTGGTCGGCCTGATCGCGCCGGCCTGGCGCCTCTATCGCCGGCGCCTCCGGGCGGGAGCCCTGTCGTGACCGCCTACCTCATCCGCCGGCTGCTGTATGCGTTGCCGCTGCTGATGGGCATCAATATCCTGACCTTTGTGCTGTTCTTCGTGATCAACACGCCGGATGACATGGCACGCATGCATCTGGGCCAGAAGCATGTCACGGCCGAGGGTATCGCCAAGTGGAAGCACGAGCGCGGCTATGATCTGCCGCTGTTCTGGAACGCCGGTGCCGCGGGGAGCGGCCGGCTGGCCCAGACCATCTTCTGGCAAAAGTCCCTGGGGCTGTTTGCGTTCCGCTTCGGTCGCTCCGACGCCGGCCGCGACATCGGCGCCGACATCCGCCAGCGCATGTGGCCGTCGCTGGCCATCGCCGTGCCTTCGCTGGTCATCGGGCTGAGCGTGCATGTCGGTCTGGCGCTGCTCCTGGTGTTCTTTCGTCTGACCTACCTGGAATTCTGGGGGGCGGCGCTGTGCGTGGCGCTGATGTCGGTCTCGACGCTGTTCTACATCATCGGCGGGCAATATCTGTTCGGCAAGTTGCTGCTGCTGGTGCCGATCTCGGGTTACGACGGCGGTCGCGAGGCCTGGCGGTTCGTTCTGCTGCCGGTGCTGATCGGCGTCGTCGCCGGTATCGGTTCCGGCGTGCGCTGGTATCGGACCCTGTTTCTCGAGGAGGTCGAGAAGGATTATGTGCGCACCGCCCGCGCCAAGGGCCTGTCCGAGCCGCGGGTGCTGTTCGTCCACGTGCTCAAGAACGCCATGATCCCGATCCTGACCGGCGTCGTCGTCGTGTTGCCGCTGCTGTTCACCGGCAGCCTCATCACCGAATCCTTCTTCGCCATCCCGGGGCTCGGCAGCTATACCCTGGACGCCATCAATCAGCAGGATTTCGCCATCGTCCGCGCGATGGTGTTCCTGGGCTCGGTGCTGTACATCCTCGGCCTGTTGCTGACCGATATCTCCTACACCCTGGTCGACCCGCGGGTGAAGTTCAACTGAGCCATGCCGATACTGCTGCCGACCGATCTGTTGTTCTTCCTGATGCTGGCGGGGATGCTGCTCCTGGCGGTGCGCAGCCGGGGCCAGGAACACCTGCGCCGGCCCTGGCGCAAGGTGGCCCGCAGCCGCAGCGCCATGATCTCGCTGGTCATCCTGCTGGCCTACCTGCTGCTGGCGGTCCTCGATTCCATCCGCTTGCCGGCCGGCGCCCGCGGCCTTGGCGAGGCTGCGGCCATCGGTGAGCCGCTGACCCTGCTGGATCTGGTGCTGACGCCTCTCCGGGAGGGCCAGGAAAAGACCTATTCCGCTCCCCTGGCGGCCTATGCCCACGCCCGCGAGATGGTGCGCGAGCCGGATGGCCGCGAGCGCTGGCGCTATCCGAGGCTACGGTTCGGTGGCCGGCAGCTGGACGACCCCGAGGGCCAGCGCTGGGGTGATGCCGGCCGGCTGACCGGCGAGGGGCTGGCGTGGGGGGGGCTGGCCTGGCTGGCGTTGCTCGGCGCTGCTGCGCTGCCCGTGCTGTGGCGAGGTGCCGGCGCGGCTGGTGTTCTGCGCGCCTGCGTCCTCGGCCGCACCGAAGTGCCCTGGCGCGCCATGGCCCTGACGCTGCTGCTGCTCTGCCTCGGCGCCGGCATGATCGGCAGCCTGAGCCAGGGCTATCACGTGCTCGGCACCGGCAAGGTGGGCGAGGATGTGCTCTATCAGGCGCTCAAGAGCATCCGCACCGGCATCCTCATCGGCACCCTCACCACGGTCGCCACCCTGCCGCTGGCGCTGCTGCTGGGCATCCTTGCCGGGTATTTCCGGGGCTGGGTGGATGATGTCATCCAGTACCTCTACACCACGCTGAATTCCGTGCCGGGCGTGCTGCTGATCGCGGCATCGATGCTGGTCATGCAGACCCACATGGCCCGGCACGAGGCGGAGTTCGCGAGTCTCGCGGCCCGCGCCGACTTCCGCCTGCTGGCGCTGTGCCTGATTCTCGGCCTGACCTCCTGGACCGGGCTGTGCCGCCTCCTGCGCGCCGAGACCCTGAAGCTGCGCGAGCTGGAGTATGTCCAGGCCGCCCGCGTGCTGGGCGTCAGCCAGCCCAGGATCCTGGTTCGGCATATCCTGCCGAATCTCTTCCACCTGGTGCTGATCTCGGTGGCGCTGGACTTCAGCTCGCTGGTGCTGGCCGAGGCGGTGCTGTCCTATGTCAACATCGGCGTCGACCCCACGACCGAATCCTGGGGCAACATGATCAACGGCGCCCGGCTGGAAATGGCGCGCGAGCCGGCGGTCTGGTGGTCGCTGGCGGCGGCCTTCGCCTTCATGTTCGCCCTGGTGCTGCCGGCTAACCTGTTCGCCGATGCGGTGCGCGATGCCTTCGACCCGCGCCGGGGCGGTTAGTCCCGTGTCCCATCCGACGCCGGCCAGCCCACCCGAAGCGCCCCTGCTGTCGGTCCGGGATCTCCGCGTGGCCTTCCGCCAGGGTGATGACTGGACGCCGGTGGTGGCCGGCGTTTCCTTCGCGATTGCCCGGGGCGAGAGCTTTGCTCTGGTGGGCGAATCCGGCTCGGGCAAGTCGGTCACCGCGCTGTCCGTGTTGCGCCTGCTGCCCCAGGGCGGCCGCATCCAGGGGGGGCAGGTTGTCCTGGATGGCTGCGACATCTTCGCCCTGCCGGAGCTGGCCATGGGGGCGATTCGCGGCCGCCGTATCGGTGTCGTGTTCCAGGATCCGATGACGGCGCTCAATCCCGTGCTGACCATCGGCCAGCAGCTCGGCGAGACGCTGGCGCTGCATGCCCGCTCCGGCAGCGCGCAACGGCGGCGCAGGGCCATGGAGTTGCTGGACCAGGTCGGCCTGCCCGAGCCCGCCCGCCAGTTGCAGGCCTATCCGCATCAGCTCTCGGGTGGCATGCGGCAGCGGGCGATGATCGCGCTGGCACTGGCGGGAGAGCCCGACCTGCTGATCGCCGATGAGCCGACCACGGCACTGGATGTGACGTTGCAGGCGCAGGTGCTGGCGCTGCTCGGCCGGCTGCGGCGGGAAACCGGCATGGCGCTGTGGCTGATCACCCATGACCTCGCTGCCGTGGCGGAAGTCGCCGACCGGGTTGCGGTGATGCGGCAGGGGCGGCTTGTCGAAACCGGCGGACCCGCGTTTTTCGCTGGGCCGCGCGATTCCTACAGCCGCGAGCTGCTCGCCGCCATGCCGCGCCTGGATGCCTGTCGACAGCGGCCGCCACCGGGTCCGGACGCCGGTGCCCGGGCACCCCTGCTGGAGGTCCGCGACTTCAGCGTGCATTACCCGATCCGGCGCGGCATTTTCCAGCGCACGGTGGGCTGGGTGCCGGCGGTGGATCGGGTGAGCTTCGACGTTGGCCACGGCGAAACCCTGGCCCTGGTGGGAGAGTCGGGGTGCGGCAAGACCACGCTGGGCAAGGCGCTGCTTGCTCTGCTGCCCGCCGCCGGCGGTACCTTGCGGCTGGCCGGCGAGCCCTTGTCGGCCAGTCCCGGCCGGCGGCTGCGGCAGTCGATGCAGATCGTCTTTCAGGATCCCTATTCGTCGATGAATCCCCGGCTGCCGGTCGGCAGCATCCTGGAGGAGGGTCTGCTGGCGCAACGCTCGGAGCTGTCCCGGGCCGAGCGTTGCGCGCGGGTGGCAGGCCTGCTGGAGGCGGTGGGATTGCCCCTGTCGGCGCGCGAGCGTTATCCGCACGAGTTTTCCGGCGGCCAGCGACAGCGCATCTGCATCGCCCGGGCGCTTGCCGTGGAACCGAGGTTGCTGATCTGCGACGAGCCGACCAGTGCCCTCGACGTCTCGGTACAGGCCCAGGTCATCCGCTTGCTCAGGGAGCTACAGACCCGGCAGGGGCTCAGTTACCTCTTCATCACCCATGATCTCGGGGTGGTGTCGGCGCTGGCCGACCGTGTGGCGGTCATGCAGCAGGGGCGGATCATCGAGATCGGCCCGGTCCAGCAGGTGCTGTTCGAGCCCCGGGAGGCCTATACCCAGCGCCTGCTGGCGGCGCTGCCACGCCTGCGGCGGGGCGCCTGAGCAGCACCGCAAGGCTGCGGTTGCCGCCGGTTCAGTTGTCCGGTTCGGCCTCCGGCGCCGCCGTGAAATCCTGGTCGCGCAGGACCTCGTTGATGGATTCCCTCAGCTCCGCGGAAAGCGTGCGGGAGTTCAGCCTGAACTTGAGGCCATCCTTGATGCGGCGGTAATTGGGCGAATCCTCCTCCTGACCCAGCATGTAATCCTCCAGCGTCGACAGCGCGCTGAAGCGTACATCCTCGTTCTGATCCTCCAGCGCCGACATCAGGGCGGCGACGGTGGCGTCGGAGGGCTCATCCACGGCGCCCAGGCTGAGGGCGGCCGCGTTGCGTACTTCCGGGTTGCCATCGGTGGTCAGCAGCTGGCCCAGCGTCGCCTCGGTCTCGGGGCTGGGGTAGGCGCCGAGCTGCTCGACCGCCTCGATCCGCTCCTCGTCATTGGTGCTGCCGAGCTGGGTCATGGCCTCGGCTATCTGCTCCTTTTCGAGCTGCTCGTCCTCCACCGCCTCATCGGGCGC
This sequence comes from Methyloparacoccus murrellii, assembly GCF_054657115.1. NCBI lineage: Bacteria > Pseudomonadati > Pseudomonadota > Gammaproteobacteria > Methylococcales > Methylococcaceae > Methyloparacoccus > Methyloparacoccus murrellii. Next base: position 25,035 of record NZ_BAAHXD010000025.1, read on the forward strand.
CATCAGTTCGTCACCCGACGGCGCGGCTGGCGGGACGGGGCCGGCTGCCGGCGTCCTGTCCGGCGCCTCGCTGGACTTGGGCGCGGTCGCCACCGCTTCCCCGCCGTCCTGGTCACCGCTGTCGGATTCCAGGTTGAAAAGGACCAGGACCACGAGGCTGAGCGAAATCAGCAGGGTAATGATGAGAATCCGGGCGATGGACATGGTGCAAGGGTCTCGGGTCAGGTAGGCGGAAGACGGCCGCCCGGGCCGGATGGCATGGGCGGCGGAATATTAACAGACCGATGCGCGGCCGAAAATGTGGCCCGGAGCCCGGCGGGAATGGCCGAAGGATCAGGGTTTCGGGGCGGACCAGAAGGTGCCTGCCGGGATGGCGGCGGCCGGCTCGCCGGCGGCGGCGTTGATCCGGTCGAAGAGTGTCTGCGCGGCGGTGCTCGGGATCGATGCCGCGGCGGGCCAGCGGCCGGCGCAGTAGTGCCGGCGCAGCATGGCCTGCGCCTGGCTGTCGGGTTCCCGTGTCAGTGGCACCACCTGCTGCCAGTCGGCATCGGACTCGCAGATCCGTTGCCGTGCCTCGGCGGCGGCCTTGAGGAAGCCGTCGACGGCCTGGGGATTGGCTTTGGCCCAGTCCTCGCGGAACACATAGCCGAGCACCGGCACGTCGGCATCGATGCCCAGCCGTTTTTGCAGTTGCCGGCCGTCGAGCAGTTCGCGATATCCCTGCGCCTCGAGCTTGGCGGCATAGTTCCAATAGGTGAGGACGGCATCCAGCTGGCCATGTTCCAGCTGCTGGTTCAGCAGGGGCGGAGCGCCGAAGCTGAGGGTGGCGGATTTTTCCAGATCGAGCTGCTGCGTCTGCTGCGCCAAGGTTTTCAGCAGCAGCCAGTTCTTGTCGAGCCCGCCGCCGGCGATGCCCAGCCGCTTGCCTCGCAGGTCGGCCACGTCCTTGACGGCGGAATCCCGGGGTACCACCAGGGCGCCGTGGCTGGTCGAGAAGGGCGCGAAGCTCAGCGGCTGGCCCTGCTGGCGCTGGCGGGCAGTCCACAGCCAGTCGGAGACGACGATGTCGAGGCTGCGTCCCTGCAGACCGATGCGGCCGGCTTCCGGGCTGGCCAGTTCGGTCGCTTCGATGGCGATGCCCTGCGCCTGGTCCAGGCCGCGGCTGCGGATGATTGCCAGCTCCCAGCCGAGCGTGCCGAAGGCCAGCGCGCCGACCCTGACGCTGGGGGCGGGAGAGGCCTGGGCGAGCGATCCCAGGGCGGCAAGGAGCAGGGTGGCGAGTGGTCTGGGCATGGCGGTAACCTGGCGGGCCGGCGGAAATGCGCCCTCATTCTACGCCCATCAGTTGCCGGCGATGGTCATCCGCTCGATGAGGATGGAGCCGGTGCGGGTATTGCCGCGCAGGTCGACGTCGTTGCCGACGGCGACGACTGTCCCGAACATGTCCTTGAGGTTGCCCGCCACCGTGAATTCCTCGACCGGGTACTGGACGACGCCATCCTCGACCCAGAAACCGGCCGCGCCGCGGGAATAGTCGCCGGTCACCAGGTTCACGCCCTGCCCCATGAGCTCGGTCACCAGCAGCCCGGTTCCCATGCGTCGCAGCAGCCCGGAAAGGTCCAGCTCGCCGGGTTCCAGGATCAGGTTGTGGACGCCGCCGGCGTTGCCGGTAGAGCGCATGCCCAGCTTGCGCGCCGAGTAGGTGCTCAGCACGTAGGATTCGAGGACGCCGTCGCGCACCAGGTGGTGGGGCGTCGTCCGCACGCCCTCGGTGTCATAGGCGGCGCTGCCCAGGGCCTTGGGCAGGTGCGGCGCCTCGCGGAGCTGCACGAAATCCGGAAAAACCGGCTGGCCCAGCCGGTCCAGCAGGAACGACGACTTGCGGTAGAGGTTGCCGCCGCGAATGGCGCCGACGAAATGGCCGAGCAGGCTGGACGCCACGTCGGCAGCGAAAACGACCGGGCATTGCCGGGTACCGAGGCGGCGTGCGCCAAGACGCCGCAGGGTGCGTTCGGCGGCAACCCGGCCGACCTCGGCCGCCGCCTGCAGGTCGCGCGCGTCGCGTGCCACCGTCCACCAGTCATCGCGCTGCATCTCGCCGCCCCGCTCGCCGATCACGGCGACGCTGAGGCTGTGACGGCTGGAGGCATAGCCGTGCAGGAAGCCGAGGCTGTTGCCCATCACCCGGAGTCCCTGGAAGGTGTTGAGGCTCGCGCCCTCGGAATTGACGATTTCCGGGTGATGCCGGCGGGCGGCATTCTCGCAGGCCACCGCCAGCTCGATGGCGGCCTCGGGCTCGATGGGCCAGGGATAGTACAGGTCGAGATCCGGGAATTCGGTGGCCAGCCAGTCGGGGTCCGGCAGTCCCGCACAGGGGTCCTCGGCGGCGTGGCGGGCGATGCGCACGGCCGCAGCCACCGTTTCCCGCATGGCGGCGGGACTGAGATCGCTGGTGCTGGCGGAACCCTTGCGCTGGCCGATGTAGACCGTCAGGCCGAGCCCGCGGCTACGGTGGTGTTCGACCGTCTCCACCTCGCCCAGGCGGGCGGTGACCGACAGGCCCGTTTCCATGCTGACGCCGGCCTCGGCATCGGTGGCGCCCTGGTGGCTGGCCTCGCGCAGGCAATCGGCGACCAGGTTCTGCAGCTGATCCAGCTGCGCGTGCTCGGCGGCGGGGAGTCGGGATGCGGATGTCACGGTTGGTCTGGGTGGCGAACGGTTGAGGTGGTTCCGGGGTGGCGGCGCGGTCAATGATCCAGGCGCGTGCCGCCCACGGTCAGGCCGTCGACCTTGAGCGTCGGCTGGCCGACGCCCACGGGAACGCTCTGGCCATCCTTGCCGCAGGTGCCGACGCCGGTATCGAGCTCGAGATCGTTGCCGACCATGCTGACGCGGGTGAGCACGTCGGGGCCGTTGCCGATGAGCGTGGCGCCCTTGACCGGGCGGGTGATCCTGCCATTCTCGATCAGGTAGGCCTCGCTGGCGGAGAACACGAACTTGCCGGAGGTGATATCGACCTGCCCGCCGCCGAAGTTCTTGGCGTACAGGCCCTTGGTCACCGAGCGGATGATTTCGTCCGGCGCGTGCGGCCCCGCCAGCATGTAGGTATTGGTCATGCGCGGCATCGGCAAGTGCTGGTAGGACTCCCGGCGGCCGTTGCCGGTCGGCGCGACGCCCATCAGCCGGGCGTTGAGCTTGTCCTGCATGTAACCCCGGAGGATGCCGTTCTCGATCAGCGTCGTGCAGGCGGTGGGAGTGCCCTCGTCGTCGATGGTCAGCGATCCCCGTCGGCCCGGCAGGGTGCCGTCATCGACCACGGTACAGAGGGGAGAGGCGACCCGTTCACCGACGCGGCCGGAAAAGACCGAGGTGCCCTTGCGGTTGAAGTCGCCCTCGAGCCCGTGGCCGATCGCCTCGTGCAGCAGGATGCCGGGCCAGCCTGAGCCCAGCACGACCGTCATGTTGCCCGCCGGTGCCTCCTCGGCTTCGAGGTTGACCAGCGCCTGGCGGACCGCCTCGCGGGCATATGCCGAGGCACGGTCGCCCTCCAGGAAATAGTGATAGTCGGTGCGGCCGCCACCACCGCAGCTACCCTGTTCGCGCCGTCCGCCGTCGACGACGATGACGCTTACGTTGAGCCTGACCAGCGGCCGTACATCGCCATGGATGACGCCGTCCTGGCCCATGATCAGCACGACTTCGTGGCTGCCGGAAAGGCTGACGAAAACCTGCTCGACGCGCGGGTCCAGCGCCCGGCATTCGGCGTCCAGGCGCCGCAGCAGGGCCAGCTTGTCCACCTCCGGCAGCGACTGCAAGGGATCGACCGGCAGGTACAGGGCCGGCGGGCGCGGCGGCGCCGGCAGCGGCTGGCGGCCTTCCTGGCCGCGCCGGGCGATGGCGCGGGCGCTTTTGGCCGCCTCCAGCAGGGCGGTCAGGGTGATGTCGTCGCTATAGGCGAAACCGGTCTTTTCGCCCGAAACGGCGCGGATGCCGGCGCCTTGGTCGATGCTGTGGCTGCCTTCCTTGACGATGCCGTCTTCCAGCCCCCAGGACTCGTACCGGGTCGCCTGCAGGTAGATGTCGGCGGTATCGATGCCGGCGCCCAGTAACTGCTGCATCACCCGTTCCAGGTCGTTGGCGGCGAGCCCGACGGGTTCCAGCAGGGCGGTCTGGGCGATGGCGAGGGCTTGGTGGGACATCGGCGGCTCGGGTGTCAGGGGGCGACAGGATGGCCTAGCGGCAGCTCAGGCGGGTGTGTTCCAGCACCGGGAATGCGGCGCGGACCCGCTCCAGGCGGTCGCGGTCGAATTCGGCCGTGACCACGCCGGCGCCCTGGGCTAGGCTGGCCAGCACCACGCCCCAGGGATCGACGATCATGCTGTGGCCGTAGGTCTCGCGGCCGTTCATGTGGAAGCCGCCCTGGTTGGCGGCGACGGTATAGCAGAGGTTTTCCACCGAACGGGCGCGCACCAGTACTTCCCAGTGGGCGGCGCCGGTACGGGCGGTAAAGGCGGAGGGCACGGCCAGGATGTCCATGCCGATGGCCGCCATCTGCCGGTAAAGTTCCGGGAAGCGGATGTCGTAGCAGACGGTGAGGCCCAGGCGTCCGAAGGGGGTGTCCACCACCAGGGCATCCTCGCCGGCTTCGATGGTGGCGGATTCCTGGTAGCTTTCCTCGGTGCCCGGCACGTTGACATCGAACAGGTGGATCTTGTCGTAGCGCCCCACCCGCTGGCCGCGGTCATCGAAGACCAGGCAGGCGGCCCGGGCCCTGCCGGAGACGCCGCGGATGGGCATGGTGCCGCCCACCAGCCAGACCTTGAAGCGTTCGGCGGCTTTCGACAGGAACTCCTGGATCGGGCCTGCGCCGTCGGTTTCGGCGATGTCCAGCTTGTCGGTCTCGTTCAGCCCCATCAGCGCGAAGTTTTCCGGCAGCACCACCAGGTGGGCGCCCTGGGCGGCGGCGGTTCCGATCAGCCGCTCGGCTTCGAGCAGGTTGCCGCTGACATTCGGGCTGGAAGCCATCTGGACGGCGGCAAACGTGGCTTTTTTCATGCGCGGTTTCCTGGGGCGTTGCGGGGCGGGCTGATGGTCGGAATCCCGCCGGCAGGGCGGATCGTAGCCGGGCAGTTTAGCATGGGCCACTGCACCTCAGACGAGCACCACGTCATACTGTTCCTGCGTGTACTGGGCCTCGGCGCGGAACTTGATCCGCACCCCGGTGAAGCTCTCCAGCTCCGACAGGGTGTCCGCCTCCTCGTCCAGCAGGCGCTCGACCACCTCGTTCGCGGCCAGTACCAGGAGCTCCTGCACCTGGTACTGGCGGACCTCGCGGATGATCTCGCGGAAGATGTCCAGGCAGACGGTCTCGGCGGTCTTCAGGACGCCCCGGCCGCCGCAGGTGGGGCAGGGTTCGCAGAGGATATGTTCCAGGCTCTCGCGGGTCCGCTTGCGGGTCATCTCCACCAGTCCGAGGCTGGAAACCTCGCTGATGGTGTTGCGGGCATGGTCCTTTTCCAGGCAGCGCTGCAGGGCCTGCAGGACCTGCTGGCGATGCTCGCGGTCCTGCATGTCGATGAAATCGATGATGATGATGCCGCCGAGGTTGCGCAGCCGGAGCTGCCGGGCGATGGCTTGCGCCGCTTCGAGATTGGTCTTGAAAATGGTCTCCTCGAGGTTGCGCCCACCGACGAAGGCGCCGGTGTTGACGTCGATGGTGGTCATGGCCTCGGTCTGATCGAAGATCAGGTAGCCGCCGGACTTGAGCGTCACCCGGCGTTCCAGCGCCCGCTGGATTTCGTCCTCCACCGCGTAGAGGTCGAACAGGGGCCGCTCGCCGGCATAGTGTTCCAGCCGGGGCGCCAGTTCGGGGACGAATTCGCGCGCAAACTTGGCCAGCCGGTTGTAGGTCTCGCGCGAGTCGATGCGGATCTTCTCCACCTTGGCGCAGTGCATGTCGCGCAGGACGCGCATGCTCAGGGGCAGGTCCTCGTGCAGCAGGGTACGGGGCTTGGCGGTGCGCTGGCGCTGGGCGATGGAATTCCACAGCTTGAGCAGGAACAGCATGTCCGCGCGCAGGGCGGCCTCGTCGATGCCCTCGGCGGCCGTGCGGGCGATGAAACCGCCGGTGCCGTGTTCCTTCTGGAACGCCTCGACGCAGGCCCGCAGGCGGACGCGCTCGGCCTCGCACTCGATGCGCTGGGAAACGCCGCTGGTTCGTGCCTGCGGCATGTAGACCAGGAATACCGAGGGAATCGCCAGTTCCGTGGTCAGCCGCGCGCCCTTGGCGCCGATCGGATCCTTGACCACCTGGACCACCAGCTCCTGGCCATCGCGGAAGATGAGTTCGATCTGGTCGCCCTGGGCCTTTTCGCGTTCGCCCGGGCAGAGGTCGGACACGTGCAGGAAGGCTGAGCGTTCCAGGCCGATGTCGACGAAGGCCGCCTGCATGCCGGGCAGGATGCGGCAGATCTTGCCCTTGTAGATGTTGCCGACCAGTCCCCGCCGCCGGGTGCGCTCGATCAGCACTTCCTGGAGGACGCCGTTCTCGACTATGGCGACGCGGGTTTCCGGCGGCGTCACGTTGATCAGGATTTCGTCGCTCATGATGGATTGCCCTTTCGCTGGGGGGGCAGCGGATCGAGCCCGATCTGCCGCAGGAGTTCGCCGGTTTCCCTGAGCGGCAGCCCCATGACGCCGGAATAGCTGCCGGACAGGTGTTCGACGAACAGCGCGCCGAGGCCCTGGATGGCATAGCCGCCAGCCTTGTCGCGGGATTCGCCGGTAGCCCAGTAGGCGCGGATCTCGTCCACGGTCAGCGGCCGGAAGCGCACGCGGCTCAGGCTCAGCGCCTCCAGATGCCGCTCGCCGGCGCGCAGCGAGACGGCGCTGAGGACCGCGTGTTCGCGCCCCGACAGTCGCGCCAGCATCTCCAGGGCCTGTGCCAGATCGGCGGGCTTGCCGAAGATCTCGCCGTCCAGCACCACCTCGGTATCCGCGGCCAGCACCGGCAGGCGGCTATCGTCGAGCGTCTGGATGGCACGCGACTTCTCGGCGGCGATCCGGCGGACATATTGTTCCGGCGTTTCTTCCGGCAGCGGCCGTTCGGGGATGTCGGCCGGCCGGATTTCGGCGTCCAGGCCCAGCTGGGCCAGCAGTGCCTGACGGCGTGGCGAGGCCGAGGCGAGAATGAGACGGCGGGATTCCATGGCGATCGGGGACGGCCGGGGCTCAGCGGTGATAGGGATGGTTGTTCAGCAGGCTCCAGGCGCGATACAGCTGCTCGGCCACGATGACCCGCACCAGCGGGTGTGGCAGGGTGAGGGGGGAGAGACTCCATTGCTGTTCGGCGCGCACCCGGCAGGCATCGGCCAGACCCTCGGGGCCGCCGACCAGCAAGGCCACGCGCCGGCCCTGCCGCTGCCAGTCCGCCAGCCACGCGGCCAGATCTTCCGTGCGCCAGGGCTTGCCCTCCACCTCCAGGGCGATGACCCGGTCGTCCCGGCCCAGCGCCGCGAGGATGCGCTGACCCTCATCCTCGCGGATGCGGGCGAGGTCGGCGTTCTTGCCGCGCTTGCCGGGCGCGATCTCCCTCAGTACCAGTTCGCAGTCGCGTGGCAGGCGCTTGGCATATTCGTGGAAACCCTCGGTCACCCAGCCGGGCATGCGGTTGCCGACGGCGAACAGGTGGATCTGCATGGGTTCGGCGGGCTCGGGTGCGGCTGTCGTGTCCCGGCCTTCAGGCTACGGCCAGCATGCGGTCCAGGGTCAGCCTGGCCGGAATGGCGTCGGTTTCAGGTACGCGGATGCGGTTGATGACCTGTCCCGCGACGAGATTTTCCAGTACCCAGGCCAGATGTTGCGGGTCGGTGCGGAACATGGTCGAGCACATGCAGACCGTCGGCGAGAGGAAGTGCACGTTCACGCCACGCGGCTTCATCTCTTGGGCAAGCCGGTTGACCAGGTTCAGTTCGGTACCCACCAGCCAGCGGGTGCCGGGCTCGGCGGCGCGCACGGTCTTGAGAATGGATTCGGTCGAGCCGATGTCGTGGGCCTTCTCGCAGACGTCGAAGGCGCATTCGGGATGGACGATGACGCGGGTTTCCGGATGTTTCTCCAGGAAGCGATCGACGTGCTCCGGTCGGAACATCTGGTGCACCGAGCAGAAGCCTTTCCAGAGAATGATGCGGGCCTTGCGGATTTCCGCCTCGCTCAGGCCGCCCATGGGCCGGGTGAAGTCCCAGGTGACCATCTCGTCCAGGGGGATCCCCATGCGATGGCCGGTGTTGCGGCCCAGGTGCTGGTCGGGGAAGAACAGCACCTTCTGCCGCCGGGCGAAGCTCCATTCGAGAATCTTCTGTGCGTTGCTGGAGGTGCAGACGATGCCGCCATGGCGTCCGCAGAAGGCCTTGAGGTCGGCGGCGGAGTTGATGTAGGTCACCGGCGTCACGCTGGCGTCGGGATCGATGATCCCGGACAGCTCCCGCCAGCCGCGCTCGACGGCCGCCAGATTGGCCATGTCGGCCATGGAGCAGCCGGCGGCCAGGTCGGGCAGGATGGCGATCTGCTCGGGGCGCGACAGGATGTCGGCCACTTCGGCCATGAAATGCACGCCGCAGAAGACGATGTATTCGGCGTCCGAGCGCGCGGCTTCCCGCGACAGCTTGAGCGAGTCGCCGGTCAGGTCGGCATGGCGGAAAACCTCGTCACGCTGGTAGTGATGTCCAAGGATGACGCAGCGACGGCCGAGTTCTCGCTTGGCGGCCTCGATGCGCGCCTCGCATTCGGCATCCTCGAGCAGGGCGTAGTCTTCCAGGGGCAGGGCGGGAGCAAGCATGGTTGAATTCTCGACGGCTGGGGAAGCCCGTCATAATACACGAGCGAAATACTGGGAAATTGTGCGGCGCACCCGCTGTCGTCCTCTCGACCGTTGCCCGGATCCCGGTGGGTCAGCCGTGCGCGCGCCGGGCGGCGTGAGGCAGGCAGGTCGCCCGGTCCTGCTCGGCGAGTTCGTAGAGTTCCAGGTATTGACGGGCGCTGACCTGCCAGGAGAAATCCTTGGCCATGCCATTCGCCTGGATTTTGCGCCAGTCCACAGGGGTGGCGTAGAGCCGCAGCGCCCGCTGGATGGCGTCAAACAGGGCGTCCGGGCTGGCGTCGTCGAACACGATGCCGGTGGCGGTCCCGTCGCGCAGGGTCTCGTCGTTGGTGTCGACCACCGTGTCGGCCAGGCCGCCGGCACGACGGACCAGGGGCACGGCGCCATAACGCTGGCTGTACATCTGGTTGAGCCCGCAGGGCTCGAAACGGGACGGCATCAGGAACACGTCGGTGCCGCCCTCGATCAGCCGGGCATGGGCCTCGTCGTAACCCACGCGGATGGCGAAGCGGTCCGGGAACAGCTTGCCCCAGTGCTGCAGTGTCTGTTCGAAGCGGGCGTCACCGCTGCCCTGTACGGCGATCTGCAAGGGCAGGGCCATCAGCCGTGGCATGATCTCGAGCAGCAGGTCGATGCCCTTCTGCTCGACCAGCCGGCCAACCCAGGCCAGCAGCGGTACGTCCGGATCCTCGGGGAGGCTGAAGGCGCGTTGCAGGTGCCGTTTCAGCTCGCCGCGCCGCTCGAGGCCGGCGCGGTCGAAATGCGCGGGGAGATAGGGGTCCTTGGCCGGGTTCCAGACCTCCACGTCGATGCCGTTGAGAATGCCGCTCAGCCGCTCGCGTCGTTGCCGCAGCAGGCCGTCGAGGCCGCAGCCGAAGTCCTCGCCCTGGATTTCCCGGGCATAGTTGGGGCTTACTGTGGTGATGCGGTCGGCGAACACCAGTCCACCCTTGATGAAGCTCAGCTGACCGTAGAACTCCAGGGCCTCGTGTGACCAGAGCCGGTTCGGCAGCCTGAGCCGGACGAAGGTCTCGTGTGGAAAGATGCCTTGATAGGCCAGGTTGTGGATGGTGAACACGGTGGCCGGACGCTGCAGCTCATCGTTGAGCAGGGCCGGTATCAGGCCGGTTTGCCAGTCGTTGCAGTGGACGATGTCGGGCTGCCAGTCCAGCCCCAGCCGGTTCATGGCCAGTTCCGTGCCCACGTGGCAGAGCAGCGAGAAGCGCTCGGCATTGTCGGCCCAGGGTTTGCCATCGGCGCCGAGATAGGGATTGCCGGCCCGGCCGAAGTAGTCGTGGTGCGACAGGCCGTAGACCTCGACCTCCGAGCCGGGCAGCAGGCCGTGGTGCAGCATCGGGCTCATGCGGCCGCCGGGGAGCCTCAGAGGCTCCATCATGCCCGAGGCGATCGCCTCGGCGTAACCGGGAATCAGGATGCGGACATCGTGGCCGAGGGCCTTGATGGCGATGGGCAGTCCGCCGGAGACATCGGCGAGACCCCCGGTCTTGATGAGCGGATAGGCCTCGCTGGTGACGAAGAGGACCTTCTTCATTCGCTGCTGGCTGACGGGGCCGCTTCGGTCTCGCGCTTGGGCTTGGGTTGGCGGACGCGCTTGAGCACGATGCCCGCGAGGGGGGGCAGGGTCAGCTCGATCGAATGCGGGCGCCCCATCCATGGCCGTGGCTCCGAGCGCAAGGGCGGATTGCCGACATTGCTGCCGCCATAGTAAGTGGAGTCGGAGTTGAAGATTTCCTCGTACTCGCCGGCCTCGGGAACACCGATGCGGTATTCGTGCCGGGGCACCGGCGTGAAGTTGAGGATGATTAGCACGAAGTCACTGGCATCCTTGCGGATGTAGCTGAGGATGGATTGCGGTGCATCGTGGCAGTCAATCCATTCGAAGCCCTCATGGTCGAAATCGCGGGTATGCAGGGCGGGTGTGGTTGTGTATAGCCGGTTCAGGTCCGACAGGGTCTTGGTGACGCCCTGGTGCAGCGGATGGTCCAGTGCATGCCAGTCGAGCTGGCTGGCGGCGTTCCATTCGGTGCTCTGGGCAAATTCGCAGCCCATGAACAGCAGCTTCCTGCCCGGGTAGGTCAGCATGAAGGTGTACAGCAGCCGCAGGTTGGCAAAGCGCTGCCACTCGTCGCCGGGCATGCGTGCCAGCAGCGACCCCTTGCCGTGGACGACCTCGTCGTGCGAGAAGGGCAGGATGAAGTTTTCGGTGAAGGCGTACAGCAGGCCGAAGGTCAGCTGGTCATGGTGATAGTGGCGGTGGATGGGATCCTTGCCGAAGTACTCCAGCGTGTCGTGCATCCAGCCCATGTTCCACTTCATCGAGAAGCCGAGCCCGCCGGTCCAGGTGGGGCGGGTGACCTGCGGCCAAGCCGTCGATTCCTCGGCCATGACCAGGGCGCCAGGGCATTGCTGGTGGGTGACGGTATTGAGCTCGCGCAGGAAGGCGATTGCCTCGAGGTTCTCGTTGCCGCCGTATTTGTTGGGAATCCAGTCACCCGCCTCGCGGGAGTAGTCGAGGTAGAGCATGGAGGCGACCGCGTCCACCCGCAGGCCGTCCAGGTGAAACTCTTCCAGCCAGTAGATGGCGCTGCCGATCAGGAAGTTGCGGACTTCGTTGCGGCCATAGTTGTAGATGAGCGTGCCCCAGTCACGGTGCTCGCCGAGGCGCGGGTCCTCGTGCTCGTAGAGCGGCGTGCCATCGTACCAGGCGAGTCCGTGGGCATCCTTGGGGAAATGCGCCGGCACCCAGTCGAGAATCACGCCGATGTCATGCTGGTGGCAGTAGTCGACGAACCAGCGGAAGTCGTCCGGACTGCCGAAGCGGCTGGTCGGCGCGAAATAGCCGGTGGTCTGGTAGCCCCAGGAGCCATCGAACGGGTGCTCGGTGATGGGCAGGAGCTCGATATGGGTGAAGCCCAGTGGCTTGACGTAGGCGACCAGCTCCCTTGCCAGGGTGCGGTAATCCAGGAACTGGCCCTGTTCCCCGACCCTCCACGAGCCGAGGTGGACCTCGTAGACCGACATGGGTGCGTGCAGCCATTCGTGGCTGGCGCGGGTTTCGAGCCAGTTTTTGTCGTGCCAGGCAAAGTCGTCCTTGCCGGTGACGATGGAGGCGGTGCCGGGCCGCAGCTCGAAGCGCTGGCCGTAGGGATCGCTTTTCAGCAGCACCGTGCCGTGGGCGCGGTTGCGGATCTCGAACTTGTACAGGCGCCCCGCGTCCAGGCCGGGGATGAACAGTTCCCACACGCCGCTGCCGCCGCGGGTGCGCATGGGGTGGGCGCGCCCGTCCCAGTGGTTGAAATCGCCGACGACGCTGACCCGCTCGGCATTTGGCGCCCAGGTCGCGAACAGCACGCCCTCCACGCCGTCGACCGTGTAGAGCTGTGCGCCGAGGATGCGATAGATATGACGGTGTTTGCCTTCGCCGAACAGGTAGAGGTCGAAGTCGGCAATCTGGGGTTCGAAGGTATAGGGATCGACATGGCTACCGGCCTTTCCTTCCTTGTCGACCCAGTGGATCGCATAGTGGCGCGGGATGCGGTTGTCGGGCTCCACCCGGCATTCGAACAGGTCGGTATTGGGCAGCCGCCGCAACTCGGGGCCGGCTTTCCCGACCCGGGCGGTCTCGGCCCAGGGCAGATAGGCGCGAAATACCTCCCGGCCGTCTTGCGCGTGTCGTCCGAGGACCGCGAAGGGGTCGTGATGTCGGGCCTTCAGCAGCCGGACAACGTCCTCGGGAAGGGTTTTCTCCCACTCTGCACCGGGGGCTTTTTGCGCGTCTGGTGAGTTCACTTTGAAAGGCCTCTGGTAGTAGAATGGGTCTCTAAACGATGCCTCGAAACGAGGTGTGGATATTATCAAATCTGCGCCGCGATTGTGCCGAAAGTCCGTCACTCAGGAGCGACCCCCATGCCAGAATCCCTGCACAAAACCCGATTCGTCAGTCGTCTGACGCGGCAGACGCTGGCGCTGGTCCTGGCCGGCGGGCGGGGCAGTCGCCTGCATTCCCTGACCGAGTGGCGCGCCAAGCCGGCCGTGCCGTTCGGAGGCAAGTTCCGCATCATCGATTTTCCCCTGTCGAACTGTCTCAATTCCGGTATCCGGCAGATCGGCGTGCTGACGCAGTACAAAGCCGACTCGCTGATCCGCCATATCCAGCAGGGCTGGGGTTTCCTGCGCGGCGAGCTGGGCGAGTTCGTCGATGTCATGCCGGCCCAGCAGCGCATGCAGGAACGCTGGTATGCCGGCACGGCCGATGCCGTCTACCAGAACCTCGACATCCTGCGCCAGCGCGATCCCGAATATATCGTCATCCTGGCAGGCGACCACGTCTACAAGATGGATTACGGTCTCATGCTGGCCTATCACGCCGAGAGGGAGGCTGACCTCACCATCGGCTGCATCGAGGTGCCGCTGGAAGAGGCCAAGGGTTTCGGCGTCATGCATGTCGACGATGCCAAGCGGGTCATCAATTTCGTCGAGAAACCGGCGGAGCCGCCGCCCATGCCGAACCGGCCGGATCATGCCCTGGCGTCCATGGGGATCTATATCTTCAGCACGGCCTTCCTGTTCGAGCAGCTCATCAAGGATGCCGACAATCCGGCCTCCAGCCATGATTTTGGGCATGACATCATCCCCAACATCATCAACAACAGCCGTGTCTTCGCCTATCCCTTCCGGCATGCCCAGAGCGGCGTGCAGGCCTATTGGCGGGATGTCGGCACGGTGGACGCCTACTGGTCGGCCAACATGGAGCTGATCGGTGTCGATCCGGAGCTCAACCTGTACGACCGGGAGTGGCCCATCTGGACCTATCAGGCACAGACGCCGCCGGCCAAGTTCATTTTCGACGACGACGATCGCCGGGGCATGGCGGTGGATTCCATGGTATCGGGGGGATGCATCATTTCCGGCTCCGAGGTGCGTAATTCGCTGCTGTTCAGCAATGTGCGCGTCAACTCCTATTCTTCCGTGAAGGATTCCGTCGTGTTGCCGGAGGTGAATATCGGCCGTCATTGCCGCATCACCAGGGCTGTGATCGACCGCGGCTGCCACGTTCCGCCCAATACCGTGATCGGCGAGGACCTGGAGGAAGATCGCAAGCGCTTCCATGTCAGCCTGGGTGGCGTCGTACTGGTGACGCCCGACGATCTCGGTCAGCGGTTGCACTTCTCGCGCTAGGCGGTCGGCGCGCTTGGGGCAAGGGCAGCGCAGCGGCTTCCGTGCCGGTTGCTCGGCGCCGTCCATCCCGCAGCATCCTTCCCGCGATCACGTTCGGGGTATCGCCGTCTGATACCCCCCAACTCAAACAATTTCTACAAGCTGGTCATGTACACCCTGGGGGGGCGGTTTGGCGCAAGCGCATAGCATTCTCGACCGGCGTCGAGCGGGTATCCTCCTTCATATCACGTCGCTTCCCGGGGCCGCCGACAATGGCGACCTGGGCAAGGATGCCTACCGTTTCGTCGACTTTCTCGCCCGGGCAGGCATAACCGTCTGGCAGACCTTGCCGGTCAATCCCACCCACCCCGACGGTTCCCCTTACCAGTGTCTTTCCGCGCATGCGGGCAATCCACGCATGATCGACCTCGGCTGGCTGGTCGAGCGGGGTTGGCTGCCCGAGCAGGTTCTGACGCAGGCGATAGCCGCGGAGCCGGGTCACCGTGATGCCTGTCTGGCATATGCCTTCGCGCGGTTCCGCAGCGATGGCCAGAGCATCGCGGACCTCGATGGCTTTGTGGCGGAGCATCGTCACTGGCTCGACGACTTTGCCCTGTTCATGGCCATTCGTGCGGAGCAGGGCGATCGGCCCTGGCAGACCTGGCCGGAACCGCTGCGCGATCGCGATCCCGCGGCCCTGGGTGCCGCGCGTGTCCGCCTGGCGGATCGGATCGCGCGGGTCTGTTTCGAGCAGTTCCTGTTCTATGGACAGTGGCGGGCCTTGCGGGCCTATGCCAACGCCCGTGGCGTGCTGCTTTTCGGCGATATCCCGATTTTCGTCGCCGGCGACAGTGCCGACGTCTGGGCGCGACGGGAGGAGTTCGATCTGACGCCGGAGGGCAATCCCCGGGTCGTGGCCGGCGTTCCGCCCGATTACTTCTCCGCTACCGGGCAGCGCTGGGGTAATCCGCATTATCGCTGGGATCACATGCAGGCCAACGGTTTCCGCTGGTGGCTGGAGCGATTCCGTGGCCAGCTGGCGCTTTACGACTGGGTCCGCATCGACCATTTCCGCGGTCTCGAGGCCTATTGGGAGATCCCCGCCGATTCGGCCACGGCCATCGAGGGGCGCTGGATACCGGCGCCGGGACAGGCCCTGCTGGAAGCCTTGGTCCATACGCTGGGAGACAGGGGCGTTCCCCTGATTGCCGAGAATCTTGGCATCATCACGCCCGAGGTCGAGGCCTTGCGCGAACGCTTCGACATACCGGGGATGCTGATCCTACAATTCGCCTTCGACGGTGGACCGGGTAATCCCTATCTGCCCCACAACCATACCACCAACAATGTCGTGTATACCGGCACGCATGATAACGACACCACGGTGTCGTGGTTCGAGGGTCTGAGCGCCGGGCAGCAGGCGCACGTCCGGCGTTATCTCGGCAATCCCGCCGCCGACATGCCGGAAGCGCTGGTGCAGAGCGCGCTGGCCTCGGTGGCCAAGTTGGCCATTCTGCCCCTGCAGGACGTCATCGGGCTCGGCCAGGGTTATCGCATGAACACGCCGGGTACCATCGACGGTAACTGGGCATGGCGGTTCAACTGGAGCCAGCTTGCAGACGCGCACGCTGTCGCGCTCTCCGAGATGGTCCAGCTCTACGGGCGCTGAGGCAGGCCGGGAACCCCGTCATTCCGGTGGTGGGGCGGTTCCTGGGGTGGGGTATCGCGGACAGCAAAAGACCTTGTTGCCAGCAATCTCGGATTGCGGATGGCCCGGGGGGAGAGCCTGCAACAAGGTCTAGGGTAGGTGAGCTCGGGAGCTCTTTGTCGTTATAGTTGTTGTAATCGAATTCAGGCGCCTCGACTGGACGGAATCCGAACAGGCGCCGTGGAACTCTTACTTGGACTTTTGCATCTGCTTTTCGACCTGAGCCCTGGTTTCGTTGTAGGCATCGGTCGGAACGCTTTCCATCTCACGGCTCTTCAGCAGGAAGACGCCGATGACGGTGGCAACAATGACGGCGCCAATGTAGAGCCAGAAGTTATCTTTTTCTTGTTCCATATTTTTTACCTCAACAGACTTCAGTGGTTATTGTCCGATCGACAGCGCTTGATGCCGATCGCCTTATCCTAGCAAGTAACCGAAGTTACGGGTCGGGGTCAGCTGGCCATGGAGGCCCGGTTCTGACACGCGAACCCATTCTATTTCGGTTAATAGTCATGTTCAAGCCTCTTGCTTGACTTTTTTGGGACTGGGTAGCGGATCGGCCTTGGGCCCTGCCGGGGCGGTTGGTGGCTCTCCTCGTGCCGGATGGTCTCGTCCGCACAGTTGTATGATGGATAACCTTGTCACTGCTTGTCCTTAGACTGGAGTCCAGATGAACCGCCCCCAGCCCCAGCCCGAAACCGATGACGCTGTCCTGACCCCGGAAAAAATGGCCGTGGATGTCCCGGCGGATCCCGCGCTCGCCGAGAGTCCGAATCCCGTGGCGGCAGCGGAGATTCAGGCCGTCAGCCATGAGCCGGTTGCCACGCTGGTCGCCACGGCGCCCAAGGGTTCGGCGGAGGATAGCGAGGAAGCGCCGCTGCCGGCCGGCTACCCCTATCCCCGGCGCATGCGCCGCCGCGAGTACGAGCGGCTCAAGCAGGATTTGCAGGTCGAGTTGCTGAAGGTACAGAGCTGGGTCAAGGATTCCGGGCAGCGCGTCATCGTCCTGTTCGAGGGCCGTGACGCGGCCGGCAAGGGCGGCACTATCAAGCGCTTCATGGAGCATCTCAATCCGCGTGGCGCGCGCGTCGTGGCGCTGGAGAAACCCACCGAGGTCGAGCGTGGGCAGTGGTATTTCCAGCGCTACGCGGCGCATTTCCCGACGGCCGGCGAAATCGTCTTCTTTGACCGTTCCTGGTACAACCGGGCCGGTGTGGAGCGTGTCATGGGGTTCTGCAAGCCGCTCGAATACTTGGAGTTCCTGCGCCAGGCGCCATCGCTGGAGCGGATGCTGGTCAACAGCGGCATCCTGCTTTTCAAGTACTGGTTCTCGGTCAGCCGGGAGGAACAGCTGCGCCGCTTCGTCGCCCGGCGTGACGATCCGCTCAAGCACTGGAAGCTCAGTCCCATCGACATCAAGTCGCTGGATCGCTGGGACGACTACACCGAGGCCAAGAAGGCGATGTTTTTCCACACCGATACGGCCGATGCGCCCTGGACCGTCATCAAGTCGGACGACAAGAAACGCGCCCGCATCAACTGCATGCGGCACTTTCTGCACGTCCTGCCGTACCCGAACAAGAATCCGAAAGTGGCCTGCGAGCCGGATCAGCAACTGGTCGGACCGGCATCCCGGGTGATCGACTCCAGCGAGCGGATCATCGATCAGTTCTGAGGTGTCGCCGGCTGCGAGCCGCCGGTTGCCGGGCGGGCGCTCAGGCTCGCAGCCAGGCGGATGCCAGGAGGCCCGCGCCCGCGAGAACCGCAAGGCCGGCGAGTGTGGGCGCGACACCGCCGGCCAGCAGCACCGAGCCGCCGATGAACAGCGCGCCGCCGGTAAGGCCGAGTCGGGTTTGCTGCCGGTTGCGCCGCAGTTCGTGGCGCAGGGATTCTAGCTCGGGCGACCGGGCGTTGACGGTCAGTTTGCCGTGGGCGGCGTCGCTGAGGGCGCGATGCACCAGCATCGGCATGTCGGGCCAGTGGCTGGCCCAGAGCGGCAGCTCCGCCTTCAGCTTGGCGAGATTGGCGGCTGGACCCAGTTCGTCCCTGAACCAGCGTTCCAGGAACGGCCTGGCCGTCTGCCAGAGATCCAGTTCCGGATAGAGGTCGCGGCCCAGTCCTTCGATATTGAGCAGGGTCTTCTGCAGCAGCACCAGTTGCGGCTGCACCTGCATGTCGAAGCGTCGCGCGACCTGGAACAGGCGCAACAGGAGGTGGCCGTAGGAGATGTCCTTGAGCGGTTTCTGGAAGATCGGCTCGCATACGGCGCGGATCGCGGCCTCGAATTCGACCGCCCGCGTGTCCTTCGGAACCCAGCCGGATTCGATGTGCATTTCCGCGACCCGCCGGTAGTCGCGGTTGAAGAAGGCGCGGAAATTCTCGGCGATGTAGTGCTTGTCTTCCTGGGAAATGCTGCCGATGATGCCGAAATCCACGGCGATGTAACGGGCGTCGCGGGTGGCGAAGATATTGCCCGGGTGCATGTCGGCATGGAACAGGCTGTCGCGCAGCACCTGGGTGAAAAAGATTTCGACGCCACGCTCGGCCAGCAGCTTGAGATCCACCCCCTCGCGGCGGAGCTGCTCGACATCGCCGATCGGAATGCCGGAAATCCGTTCCATGACCATGACATCGCGCCGGGTATGGTCGAAGTACACCCTGGGGATGTAGAGCATTTCCGAGCCCTTGAAGCGCCGGCGGATTTCCGCGGCATTGGCGGCTTCCCGCACCAGATCCAGCTCGTCGAGAATGGTTTTCTCGAATTCCGCCACCACCTCGATCGGTCGCAGCCGCTGGGCGCCGGTCCAGAAGCGGTCTGCCAGCCGGGCCAGTTCGTGCAGCAGGGCCAGATCGGTGCGGATGCGCGCCTCGATGCCGGGGCGCAGCACCTTCACCACCACGGCGTCACCCGTGCGCAGGCGGGCCGCATGCACCTGGGCCACCGAGGCCGAGGCCAGCGGCGACTCATCGAATTCGGCAAACAAGGCCGTGACCGGCTGACCCAGCGAGCGTTCGACGACGGCCTTGGCCTCGCAGCCCGGGAACGGCGGCACCCGGTCCTGAAGCTTGACCAGTTCCTCGGCGATATCGTCCGGCAGCAGATCGCGGCGGGTGGACAGGGTCTGGCCGAATTTGATGAAGATCGGCCCGAGATCCTCCAGGGCGCCCCGGATGCTGGCGCCACGCGGCGGGTCGGCCGGAGCGGCCGGCGCATGCGCGCCGAATTTCAGCAGCAGTCGCAGAGGCCCGGAGAACTGCTTGATGTCGAGCAGCCGATCCAGCCCATGACGCAGCAGCACCTGGCGGATGTGGTGCAACCGCTGGAGTGTGGCGGGGCGAATCACGACGCCTTGGCAGTGGGCGGGCCGGCGGGCGACGATGTCCGGGCGGCGGCCTCCAGCCGCTCGATGCGGGCGCTCAGGCGATCCTTGTCTGCCCGCAGGGTATCCACCTCGGTTAGCAGCGCATCGACTTCCGAGCGGTCGGGCAGCCAGCGGGTTTCCTCGCGCAGGTATTCGCCGACATCGGTCTCCAGCGCTTGCAGCGAAGCGCGGGTCCAGCGCTGCCCCGCATCCACCATGCCCAGTAGGCCATCGGCCAGCCGGTTGCCGAAAAAGCGTGACAGGAAGCCCGCCCAGTCGATCTTGAGCGCCTGGCACAGCGCCTGGAAGCGACGGGCCGTTTCGGCATCGCCCTGCAAGCTGATGCCGCTGGCGGCCAAGGCGGCGCCATTGCTGGCGAGGCCGGACCGGGCGAAGGCCGCCAGATTGCCGGCGAGGGTGACGTCCGGTTCGTTGCTGAGCTCGGTCAGGATTTGCAATTCCTCATGGGTGGCGCACAGGTAGAGGGTGCGGCCGAAGGGCTCCAGCCGCAGGGCCACTACCTGGCCGGACAGGGGTTGCAGGGCCTCGCGGCCTGTGGCGGAGGCGTCCAGATGCTGGCGGAGCAGTCGACGCAGGCTCTCGGTGAGGCTGGCCGCCAGCCAGGGATGGCCGGCCGTGCTCAAAGTTTGTAGCCCCGGTGAATGGCGACCACGCCATGGGTGAGGTTGAAGTACTCGCAGCGTTCGAAGCCGGCGCCTTGCATCATCTGCTTCAGGGTTTCCTGATTCGGGTGCATGCGGATGGATTCGGCCAGATAGCGGTAGCTGTCCTCGTCCTTGGCGACCAGCCTGCCCATCAGCGGCAACAGCTTGAAGGAGTAGAGATCGTAGGTTTTCTTGAGCAGGGCACCCTGCACCTCGGAGAATTCCAGGACGATGACGCGCCCGCCGGGCTTCAGCACCCGGCGCATGGATTTCAGCGCCTCTTCCTTGTGGGTGACGTTGCGCAGGCCGAAGGCGATGCAGACGCAGTCGAAGGTGTTGTCGGGAAAGGGCAATTTCTCGGCGTCGATCTGGGCGAAGGCGACGCCGCTGGTCACGCCCTCGTCGATCAGGCGGTCGCGGCCGCGAGTCAGCATCTCGGCATTGATGTCCGACAGCACGACGCCGCCCCGGTCGCCGACCCTCTCGCGGAACAGCGCGGTCATGTCGCCGGTGCCGCCAGCCAGATCCAGCACCTGCTCGCCATACCGGACATGACTGAGCTGCAGGGCGATCCGCTTCCAGATGCGATGGATGCCGAGCGACATCAGGTCGTTCATCAGGTCGTACTTGCCGGCCACCGAGTCGAACACGGATCTGACCAGTCGGGCCTTTTCGCCTTCGGGTACCTGGCGGAAACCAAAATGGGTGGTGGAGTCGGTGTCGGTCATGGGTTTTCTCGAAGTCGTTGCGATGGGCGAGGCCCGGGAACCGGTGTCGCGGAGCCCGGTGCGGCGACTGACGTTCTGATTGCGGACCTATGCATGCGGGCTGCGGTGGTGGCCGGCCTGCTCCAGGCGTTGCAGATAGTCGCGCCAGAGCTGGTCGCGGTTCGAGCCGAGCCCGTACAGATAGTCCCAGGTGTAGATGCCGGTATTGTGCCCGTCGCTGAAGGTGGGACAGATGCCGTAGTTGCCCACCGGACGGACGTCGGTGATGGTCACATCCTGCTTGCCGATCTGCAGGACCTCCTGTCCCGGGCCATGCCCGCGGACTTCCGCCGATGGCGAGTGTACCCGCAGGAACTCGAACGACAGTTCGTCGCGACGACCGTCGTCATAGTGAATCTCCAGCACTTTCGACTGCTGGTGCAGGATGATCTGGGTCGGGGTTACGACGCTCATGGCGGGTCGGCGTTACAGGATATAGCGGCTGAGATCCTCGTCCTGGGCCACTTCGCCGAGTTGGCGCTCGACATAGGTCGCATCCACGGTCACCGTCTGGCCGGTATGCTCGGGTG
The DNA here is from genome assembly GCF_054657115.1 of Methyloparacoccus murrellii. Taxonomy (NCBI): domain Bacteria; kingdom Pseudomonadati; phylum Pseudomonadota; class Gammaproteobacteria; order Methylococcales; family Methylococcaceae; genus Methyloparacoccus; species Methyloparacoccus murrellii. Next base: position 46,123 of record NZ_BAAHXD010000025.1, read on the forward strand.
CCTCGAAGGAGATCGCCTCCAGCAGGCGTTCCAGCACCGTGTGCAGGCGGCGGGCGCCGATGTTCTCGGTGCGCTCGTTCACTTCCCAACTGATTTCGGCGATGCGGGCGATGCCGTCGGCGGTGAAGCTCAGCGCCACGCCCTCGGTCTTCAGCAGCGCGGCGTACTGTTCGGTCAGCGAGGCGTCCGGTTCCGTCAGGATACGGACGAAATCGGCGGCCGACAGCGCGTTCAGCTCCACCCGGATGGGGAAGCGGCCCTGCATCTCCGGGATCAGGTCGGATGGCTTCGACAGGTGAAAGGCGCCGGAGGCGATGAAGAGGATATGGTCGGTCTTGACCATGCCGTGCTTGGTGCTGACGGTGCAGCCCTCGACCAGGGGCAGCAGGTCGCGCTGCACCCCCTCGCGGGAGACATCGGGACCGCCGTGTTCGCCGCGCTTGCAGATCTTGTCGATCTCGTCGATGAAGACGATGCCGTTCTGCTCCACGGCCTCGATGGCGCGCAGCTTGACGTCCTCGTCGTTGATCATCTTGTCGGCTTCTTCCTCCTGCAGGGCCCTCAGGGCATCCTTCACCTTCAGCTTGCGGGTCTTGGTCTTGCCGGTGTGCAGGTTCTGGAACAGATTCTGCAGCTGGCTGCTCATCTCTTCCATGCCCGGCGGGGCCATGATCTCGACGCCGACCTGGGCGGCGCTCATCTCGATCTCGATGTCCTTGTCGTCGAGTTCGCCAAGGCGCAGCTTCTGACGGAATTTCTGACGCGTCGGCGAGGCCTCGCCTTCACTCTCTTCCCCGGACCAGCCGCCCACGCCCGGCAGGAGGGCGTCGAGCACGCGTTCCTCGGCGGCTTTTTCGGCGCGGGCCTGGACGCGTTCGATGTCGGCCTGACGGGTCATCTTGATGGCGGCATCGATCAGGTCGCGGACGATGGATTCCACGTCGCGGCCGACGTAGCCGACCTCGGTGAACTTGGTGGCTTCCACCTTGATGAACGGGGCATGGGCCAGTCGCGCCAGCCGCCGTGCGATCTCGGTCTTGCCGACGCCGGTCGGGCCGATCATGAGGATGTTCTTGGGGGTGATCTCCTCGCGCAAGCCGGGCGCGACCTGTGCGCGGCGCCAGCGGTTGCGCAGGGCGATGGCGACCGCCCGCTTGGCATCGGTCTGGCCGATGATGTGTTTGTCCAGCTCCTGAACGATTTCCCGGGGCGTCATGGCCGTCATGTCAGGTCGACTCCACTGGCAGTTCCAGCTCTTCGATGGTGAGGTTGCGGTTGGTATAGATGCAGATGTCGGCGGCGATGTGCAGTGACTTCTCGACGATGTCGCGTGCACCGAGTTCGGTGTTTTCCAGCAGCGCGCGGGCCGCGGACTGGGCGAAGGCGCCGCCCGAGCCGATGGCGATCAGGCCCTGTTCGGGTTCGATCACGTCGCCGTTGCCGGAAATGATCAGCGAGGCCTTTTCATCGGCGACGGCCAGCAGAGCCTCCAGCCGTTGCAGCATGCGATTGGTGCGCCAGTCCTTGACCAGTTCCACCGCGGCGCGGGTCAGGTTGCCGCGCTGTTTTTCCAGCTCGCCTTCGAAACGCTCGAACAGGGTGAAGGCATCCGCTGTGGCACCGGCAAATCCGGCCAGCACACGCCCATGATAGAGGCGTCGCACTTTGCGCGCGTTGCCTTTCATCACCGTGTTGCCCATGGTTACCTGGCCATCGCCGCCGATCACCACCCGGTTGCCTCGCCGGATCGAGACGATGGTTGTGCCGTGAAAACTGTCCACGCAATAGACTCGCTTAAGAAAGGAAGTCGGCGATTGTACCGCATAGGGGGTGGCGCCGCCGGATGTCGTCCGGGTCATGCCGGGGCCGATCCTATCGGTTCGGCTCCGTCCTGCAAAAAACCCCCGCCGAGGACTCGGCGAGGGTTTCGTTGCTACCCGGAGGCGATCCGGGTCGTGGGGCTGAGTCCCGGGATCAGGCGATATCGGGGCACAGGTCGCGGCCGATCAGCTTGCCGAAGCTTGCGAAAACTTGCAGCAGGACGCCTGCAATGGCCAGCGCCAGCCAGCCGAAGAAGACGAAGCCGTAGTGCAGCGGGGCGACGAACAACTCTTCCATGAACCAGAAGGTGT